>JAGARY010000152.1 GCA_017622055.1 Treponema sp.
TTCTCTAATGAAGCAGGTCTTGGTTCTGCACCAATCGCTGCTGCTCCTGTAAAAACAGAAGAACCTGTTGAACAAGGTCTTGTAAATATGACAGGAACTGTAATTGATACATTAATTGTTTGTACAATGACAGGTTTGGCAATCGTAATTGCATTCTGTAATCCACAGTTTGTTGCAGGTGATAAAGTTGGTGTTCAACTTACTGCTGCTGCTCTTTCATTTGACCTTGGTGGTGATGGAGTTTCTGTACAATTCCTTCTTATGCTTTGTCTTGCATTCTTTGCATTTACAACAATTTTAGGTTGGGACTATTATTCAGAAAAATGTCTTGAATACTTATCAAACGGAAGAATGAAATTTGTAATGTTCTACAGAGTTCTTTACATTCTTATGATTGCTATTGGACCATATTTCACAGTTGATGCTGTATTTACAATTGCAGATATTACAAACGGACTTATGGCAATTCCAAACTGTATTGCTTTGATTGTATTAAGTGGCGTTGTTGCTAAAGAAACAAAATCTTACTTTGATAAATATCCAACTTTGAATTAATGAAGAATGATGAATTAAGAATTCTGAATTGATAAAAAAAGCGTTTAAGTTTCAAAACTTAAACGCTTTTTTTTAGATCTTCGTGTCAAGCACGAGGATGACAGTTGATTTTGTCATTGTTGTACTTGATGCGACAATCCGTTTTTATCTAATTATCTTTCCTTTGCCAAATTTTATTCTTTCGGCGTAATCAAAAATGTCTTTTAGCGGAGTTTCAAATTCAACGCCAGTAACGTTTTGTTTTCCTTCTTCTGTAAAAACATTTTGAATGTGGTGAATGTCGCTGCCAGCTGTAATTGGAAGGTTATGAACTTTTGCCAATTGTTCTGCAAGAACGTTTTCTTCTGGTTTGTTTCCAAGATTTAAAGCTTCAATTCCATGAATATCCCGCAGATGGATGCTAAGGGACGGAATGTAATCTCTAAATCTAAAAGGGTGGGCTTGAATCATAAGTCCTTTTTGAGAATTTACCGCCTTGAATAACTCTTTATGAGACATTAATTCAATTTCTGGGTGAGCAAGAAGCCAATTTTTATCTAATCCGTAAATCAAATATTCGTCGCCTCTAAAATTTTGTTCAAGTCCAAAAAAAACTTTAAATTCATCATCAGTGCCAACTGTTTTATTTGCAATATTGATTTCTTTTGCTTTTTTTAAAGCTTTTTCATAGCCACTACAATATTGATTTACACGATTTTCCCAAGTTTCTTGCTCATGATTTGGAACGCAAGTGTTTCCTTGAAAAAAGTGATCTGTTACAATAATTCCTGCATAACCAGCTTGAATATATTTTTCAATATAATCATCACCACTTGCAGAAGCGCATGCACTTGCCTGAGATGTATGTAAATGTGTTTCGTATTTGTAAGTTTTCATAAAATTTTCAATTTCTTCTTAATTAGATTAAGCTAGTTGTTTCATCAATTCCCATCATAATATTCAAACATTGAACAGCTGCTCCAGAAGCACCTTTGCCAAGGTTATCAAAACGAGTTGTAATCATAATTCTGTCATCATTTCCGTAAACAAAAAGTTCCATCATGTTTGTATTTGCCAAAGTGTTTGCAGGAATAAATGGTTCTGGCAAAGTTCCTTCACCCATAAATCCACAAACTTTTACAAAGTTGCAATCTTTATAATGTTCTGCGTAAAGTTCCCAAACATCTTTTGCAGTAACTTTTTTACCCAAAAGTCTTGTGTGTAAACCAACAGAAACAGACATTCCTTGAATGTAATCACAAATGTAAGGATTAAAAATTGGTTCAAAATCTAAACCACTAATCACTTTTATTTCTGGAAGATGTTTGTGTTGCTGAGTCAAAGCGTAAAGCCTAGGCGATTCCAACTGAACATCCCGATTTTCGTCTTCGTATTGAGCTATTGCTTTTTTTCCAGCACCTGAATATCCACTTACTGCGTGAATTAAAACAGGATAATCTTTTGGCATAACATTAGATTTTACCAATGGATACAAAATTGCATTTGAACCAGAAGCATAACAACCAGGAACTGCAACTCTGTGAGAGTCTGTAATTTTTTCTCTAAAAGATTTGTCTAATTCAGGAAATCCATAAGCCCAAGCAGGATTTGTTCTGTGGGCAGTAGAAGCATCAATAATTTTTGTATGAGGATTTGTGCACAATGCAGCAGACTCAATTGCAGCAGCATCAGGCAAGCACAAAAATGTAAAATCAGATGCATTTATGATTTTTGATTTTTCAACAGGATCTTTTCTTTTAGATTCTTCTATTGTAATGATTTCAATATCGTTTCTGTTTTCAAAACGTTCAAATATTTTAAGACCAGTAGTGCCTTCTTTTCCATCAATAAA
>JAGARY010000153.1 GCA_017622055.1 Treponema sp.
ACCAATAGCATTGTGACCAACTTCAGAGTTCCCCATATCATCATCACTTGGAAGCCCAACAGCAGTTCCGTGAGCCTTAAGCTGAGTGTGTGGACAATTTGCAGTAAACCAGTCCAAATATTTCATCTTAGAAGCACGAACAGCATCGCCCTCTTCATATTTTCCATAACCAACACCGTCCATAATAACCAAAACAACAGGTCCACGGCGTCCCTTCCAATTAGGATTTTTTTCCAAAGCCTTAACTTCTGCCATATATTTACCTCATTAAAAAAATTACAAATTTTTAGGATTTTTTGGAGGTTCCCGCCTCACAAACTCCGTTTGCTCGTCGGTCGGGCTTTGCGCCATTCCGCGTCAAAGCGCTCCATACTTTGCTACGCAAAGTACGCCTTCGGCGTGGCTCCAATCCCTAACCCATTTTATCCATAAATAATATACAAAATTTTACCGGCTTTTACAATGGAGAAGATTTTTAGATTTTCTAGCCAATCCATGGAATCTGTCACTTCCGTCCTTTGTCTAACCCAGAAAATCCCATCCTTTCCACTATCAGTCAGCAATGACAGATATGAATCAAACTCAACAATGTCAAAACTCTTCATTTTTCCCTGATTTTGCGTCAACAAAATCATTTATTTACATACCAAATCTCTATTATTCATTTTGGTATGCAAAATTCAAACAAATCTCTTTATGTAAATTCCACCCATACATACCAAATTGCATTATTAAAAAATGGTATGTATTTTTAACAAAAATTTTACATTCGGGGAAAAAGAAATACATACCAAATTGATTATTTACAATTTGGTATGTAAATTATCAAGAAAACTTTCACAAAACCACAAAAAAATACATACCAAATTACACAATTTACATTTGGTATGTATTTGCAACAAAAAATGACATAAAACTCCCACAAATATACATACCAAAATCCACTTTTACATTTTGGTATGCATTTTCACTGTTTCTGTGCTAAAATACTTCCATAAAACTTTCTAATTAGAGGCAATTTATGAAACTTAAAAAACTTTTTTGTTGCATTGCAACGGCTTTTTTCGTAATATCTAATGCAGCGTGTGCACCTTCTACACAGGGAGATAAAATGGAACAAAATGCAGGGCAACTTTCAGAAGGCGGAAAAAACAAAATCCGTTTGATGAATTATTTACAAAATGAAGTTTGGGGAAAATCAACACTTTCTGGACAAATGGATTTAACTTGGGCAGACAAAATTGATATGCTCAAAAAAGTTTATGATTCCACAGGAAAATATCCTGCAATCAGCGGCTACGATTTTATGAATGTGGGACTTGGTTGGGACGGTGCAAGACAAACCCAAGAAGCACTGAATTGGTGGAAAGACGCAAAAGGAACAGGAAAACATGGCATTGTAACTTTTTGTTGGCATTGGCGAGATCCAAATAAATCAGGTGGCGACTTTTACGCCGAAAAAATTGACTTCCGCATTCCAATGAAAGACGGAAAACTAAACACAGCATCTAGAGACTTCAAAAAAATCCAAAGAGATTTAGACAAAGTTGCAGCGGAATTAGCAACACTTAGAGACCAAGGAGTTCCAATTTTGTGGCGTCCAATGCACGAAGCAGGCGGAGATCCTCTTTACAACAATCCATGGTTTTGGTGGGGAGCAAGTGGCAACAATAAAACAGAACGAGCCACAGCGTACAAAGCACTTTACACATATATGCACAACTATTTTACAAATGAAAAAGCTTTAGATAACTTGATTTGGGTTTGGAACGGTCAAGTAAAAGAATATTATCCTGGCGATGAATATGTAGACATCATTGCAGAAGACATTTATCCAAATCCAAAGGATTATTCAAGCCAAAAAACAAAATTCAACAACGCAAAAAAATACACAACTGCCAACAAAATGATTGCTCTTTCTGAAAATGGTGTAATTCCACATCCAAAAAACATGGAAAAAGATAACGCCCAATGGCTCTGGTTTATGACCTGGAACGACGGAAATCAAAAAGGCACAAATAACTCAAACTTTTGGGAAGGCGAATACTACAATCCAGATTCCCACAAAGAGGAAGTTTATAGCCACAAAAAAATCATCACACTAGACCAACTTCCAGATTTACAAAACTATCCAATGGAATAAAAAAAATACAATTATTTTGATTGATTGAGCATACGCGCTAAACTTTCTTTTACTTTTTTCTTTCTTGTATTGTACCATAGTTTGTAACACTGTCAAATGGTTTGTAAAAATTGTCGGGTAAGGTCTTCGTGTCAAAGCACGAAGATGACAGTGTTCTTCTTCTCTCCGTATTTTGCGTTAGCAAAATACAAATCCGCGTGGCAATCCAGTGCATACACATTTTTTTTCTCTGGATTGCTTCGTCGCTTCGCTCCTCGCAATGACAGAAGAATAATTAGACTACTCG
>JAGARY010000154.1 GCA_017622055.1 Treponema sp.
AGAAAGTGAAAAATCTGAAATGTATTTTTGTTCTTTAGTTCCATTTGTAATGATTGCTTCGTAACTACAAATTCCAAAAGATTTATTAAGTTCAGATTTTTTTGAGTTCCATTGTTTTTCAAAAATTTTTTGGAAGTTTGCTTTTAATTTTGCATTATCTGTTTCTTTTACTTTTAGAATTGCTCTTGGTTCTGAAACTCCTGTTGTTGTGTATTTTGGCAAAGTTTCAAGAATATCTGTTAATGTGAAGTTTGAATCATAATTGATTTTTGCTTTTTTACACCACGATTCAAAAAGTCCATTATCTTTAAGTAAAAGTAATTTAATAATTGCAAAAATTGTGTTTAAAGGATCTCGTACAGCCGCAGGGTATGTAATTGTACCACCGTTTGAACCTTCACCTAAAATTCTAATTGTATATCCTTCTGCACGTTTTTCTCTTGCAAGATTTACAACATTTGCTTCTCCAACTTCTGCTCTAAACAAAGTTCCACCAAGAGTTTCTACAATTTCGTTTATGCGCATGGAAGTAGGGCAGTTTACAGCAACGGCAGGTTTGAAATCATTTGGAGATTGATTTTTATTATTTGAATTTTGCCAAATTGAATAAGTTAATTCTGCTAAAACAGAAAGTGAAAACACTTCTTGAGCTTTTAGAATAACTGCTTTTTTTGCTTTGTCATCCCAATAAACAATATTTCCTCTGTCTCCATCGCAATCTGGCATATATCCTAAAACAACTTCTTTATGACCTTCTTGTTGAAGTCGTTCCATTTCTTGTTGAACATAACATAAGTTTTCTGCTTCTGGAATGATTTCGTGAACAATTTGAGATTCATTAATTGAAAAAAAGTTAATTTTGTTTTCTCTAAAAAAATCTTTATCAATACTTTGAACTCTTGAACTTCCATTGAAATCACAAACTACACCAATTGGATTTTCCGAAATATAATTGTTCAAAATCTGGAAGAAATCATTTTGATATTCTTTGTTATTTGTTCCTGTTATTGTTTCTTTTGCAAATTCTTTATATGAATTTAATGCATTGAATTTTGAACTATCTCTTGTTTGATAAACAGTTTTTAATTCTGATGAACTACAAGAAAAAGCTTTTGTAACTAATTTTTGAACTAAATCATCATCTTTTAATATTTCGTTGAATTTTGCAATTAATTTTGAATTTTCCTGAGCGTTTAAAACCCCACCATCATTTGTGCCAAATTTAATTCCGTTATGACCAATTGGATTATGACTTGCGGAAATGTAAATAAATCCATCAAGTTTTTTTGAAAATGCCATAATTTCTGGAGCAGAAGATACTCCGCAATATTGAATGATTGCACCTTTTGTTACTAATGCTCTAAGCATTCCATCGGCAATTGCTGGTCCTGTAGGTCTTGAATCCATGCCAACAGCAATTACAGGGTTTTCTTGATTAGTGATTTGTTGAATATAATCAAAAAAAACATTTGCTGCTACAATAGAAATCTTTACCGAATCTTCACTTATTTCAGGATTTTTATCTTGTTCGTCACCTGATATTGCAAAAACTTTTCTCCATCCTGATGCTGATAATATCATTTTATGTTCCAAAATTTGACCCCCAAATTAACATATTTTAACACGATATATAAAAAATCTCAAATCTAATAAAACTTTTTTGTTTTTTTTTAATAAAAATTCTATTGCTAAAAATCTGTAAAAAAATTAATATCGAAAACATATTAGAGAATAAGGAGGAGTTATGAAAAGAACTTCTAAAATTTTGTTTATTGCAATTGCTTTCTCTTTGATTTTTGTTGAAGGTGCATTTGCAAAAATTAGAAAAACTTCTAAGAAAAAGAAGACTACAAATGTAGTAAAAGTTGGTGCTACACCAGAACCACATGCAGCAATGTTAAATCTTATTATTGAAGATATGAAGGAAAAAGGATTTAAACTAAAAGTGCAAGAATTTACAGATTATGTTACTCCAAATGAAGCTGTTGAATCTGGAGAAATTGATGCAAACTTTTTCCAACATATTCCATATATGAATTCTTTTAACGAAGAACGTGGATATCACCTTGTAAATGTTGTGGGAACCCACGTAGAACCTTTAGCATTGTATTCTACAAAATTTGATTCAATGGATGCTTTGCCAGAAGGTGCTGTAATTGCAATTCCAAATGATCCAACAAATGAAGGACGTGCATTGTTGCTTTTGCAATCAGCTGGATTAATTAAAATTGATGAAAAAGCTGGTTTAACTGCTGTGCCTACAGATATTACAGAAAATCCAAAGAAATTTAAGTTCCAAGAAATTGAAGCTGCTTCTTTGCCTAGAGTTTTAAGTGATGTTGATGCTGCTGTTATTAATGGAAATTATGCTATTCCTGCTGGATTAATTGCTACAAAAGATGGATTGTTCATTGAAGGTGCAGATTCTCCTTATGTAAATATTATTACAGTAAAAGCTGGAAGAGAAAATGATCCTGCAATTAAAGCTCTTGCAGAAGCAATTACTAGTCCAAAAGTAAAAGAATATTTGGAAAAATCATATCCAAATGGTGAAGTTGTTCCAACTTTCTAATTTAGGGTTTAATACAAACCCTAAAAA
>JAGARY010000155.1 GCA_017622055.1 Treponema sp.
AATACCTAAAAATTCAATGGTATTTTTATTTCTTAACCATTTTTCAATTAAAGCAGAACCGTTTTCAATATTTCTAACCATATCAGTCAAAGAAATATAATCTCTTTCATCAATTGAAATTACTGTAACTTCTGTATTTTGAACATTAATTTTCGCCATTTTCACTTTTCCCTTTTTATTACCACACGAATTGCTTCGACTACGCTCAGCAACCGAGATTTTTTTCGTTCATTGAGCGAAGTTGAAATGACCAACAATGCCACGCGGATTTGCTCAAACCTAACGGTTTTCGCTGGATAATTCACAACAGATTTTTGAAACTTTTATGATAGGTTCATGTACATCAAAAAGAGCATAGCAATATCTGCCTTTATTTTTTGTACTTTCATACTTAAAACCATCTAAGTCAATATTACATTCATTTTTTATATATCTTGCACATTGTGCAAGAAAATTTGGAAGAACATATTCTGCTGGATTATATTCTTTTGTATTCAGAGGTTTATTACAATAATGATAAAGTAGTCCACCACTTTCTTCCAAGTCAATAATATTAATTTCTTTTTTCACAACTATTTGAGCAACTTGAAATTTTTCAGCACCAAGTTCTAATTTAGTTGTTTCAGAATCCTCGGAAAGATATAATGTCGGTACTCCATATGGATTAAATCGTCCAATATTTGGAATACCTGTATCTGGTTCTAACATAGATTCATCTGTCGTATAGGTAACATTATTCATTGTTTCTCTTGCTCTATATAGCAAAGTTCCCTTTTTTATAGTAAAACAATGTTCTGTTGCTTTTTCTTTTAAATTATTAAAAATTATTTCACCAATTTCATTTTTGAGTGGTAAAAATGGATACTTCCTTAAATGGTTAATAAAATTTATTATTTGATTTTCTGTTAAAATCGGAAATAATTGCTTAATTGTGACAACATCTTTTATTTCATCACCTTGTATGGTTAATTCTTCTTTTTTGAACGAAACTGCAAATGTATCATCACTTACTTCTAGTTTCCATTCTTCGCTTTCTTGAAATAAAGGATTGTAAACATCTTCAGTATAAAAGTTTGAATCTTGATGTTCATATAAAAAATAAGCAGGTATCTCTTGACGCAGTTGGTTAATACTTTCGAGTACGTTTGTATTTTTAAAAAGTGCATTTAACTCGTGTCTGCATTGAAAGTATGTGGATTCACCCAACCTACAGAGTTCTCGATGTATAGAATCTGCAACTGGTAAAGAAATATTCGTTAATGATTCAATCGTCTTTGTTCCAATAGACTCGAATTGTTTTTGCCACACTTTAAGTATTCCGCTTCTTTCTAAATTTTGAATTTCTTTTATTGCCCATTTTATAGATGGATTATTATTCATTACTTCTATTGATTTCAATGCACCAGATTTTTCTAATTGTTCTTGAACTCTTTGTGCTTCTTTCATAATTTCTTCAAGTTGCTCATTATTCATTATTTCCCCTCCGTCAACTTTTCGTACATTTTAAACAATTCTGCGACGATTTCGCTTTCGGTCATATCTTTTGCAAAACCGTAGGCTTCCATAACTGCACGGTCGTTGGCTTGATGGGCTTTGCGGAGTTCTATTGGCATAAAAGTTTCATCATACAAATCTGCTAAGCTACTTTCAGGATATTTTGCTCGGGCATCGAGGATTGCTTGGGCAGTTTTCTCGATTTTTCTTGCTTGTTCAGATGTACACAAAAAGGGATTGCCACACGGATTGGAAACGTCTAACGACGTTTCATTTTGAGGTAGAACCCACGGGAAGTTGTTATAGACAATACTTGCAGAATAACGGTATCGACTTTCTAATCGTCCTGCAACAACTCTCATCCAAGCATTATGAACTAAAGATGTAAGAACTCCAAAATCAAATAATGTAGCATTTTGAATAATTAAACTTGCATCACTTG
>JAGARY010000156.1 GCA_017622055.1 Treponema sp.
GGCTTTGGGCAAAAACACTCTGTTTTGCTGCTGCGTGAGCAGCAACGTATATTAAACACCGCAAAACAGCGTGTAGCGGGCTAGCCCGCGGTTTTGACCCAAAGCAGCACGACTGGGAGCATATCAACAGAGTTTAAATTAGATTAAGAAAGTGTTTAAAATAAACCTACGATAAATCGGAGTGCTTCTAGTATGTAAACAATAATGGGAATAATAAGTGAAATTGTGTCAAAATTGCGCAGTAAAATGTGTAAAAATGATGCATTTGGTGAAAAATTTCAAATCTAAATAAAAAATAAAAACTAAATGGGTCAAAAAGTTATGGTTTTAACAGAATTTTCACCATTTCCTTTATGTTTTCGCATTTTTGAACGTTAGAATCTTCTTCTGGGCAAACAATGTTTGTAAATCCAAGTTGAATTGCAGTTTTTATGCGGTTTGAACTTTTTGTAACTTGTCTAATTTCACCAGCAAGACTTAATTCTCCAAAAATAGCTGTATTATTTGGCAAAGGTATGTCTACTCTGGCAGAATAAAGAGCTGCTGCAATTGCTGCATCAATTGAACTTTCGTTTAATCTAATGCCCCCTGCAACATTTACATAAATGTCTTGATCTGAAAATGTAAGCCCGCAACGTTTTTCAATTACAGCTGCAATTCTTGCTACTCGTCCAGAATCAATTTTTTCGCTGTAAACTCTACTTAATGATGATTTTGCAGGAACAGTTAAAGCTTGAATTTCTACAAGAAAAACTCTTGAACCTTCAAAAACTGGGCAGCAGGAAACCCCCGCAGGAATTGAATCTTTTCGTTTTGTTAAAAATAATGACGCAGGATCAACTACCGAAATTAATCCTTTTTCTGTCATGTTAAAAATTCCAAGTTCGTCAATTGAACCAAATCTGTTTTTTTGTGAATGTAAAAATCTAATGTCTTCGTTGTTTTTTTCAAAAGAAATTACTGTGTCTACCATGTGTTCCAAAGATTTTGGTCCAGCAATTGTTCCTTCTTTTGTAACGTGGGCAGTCATAATTAAAACCGAATCTCTTTCTTTTACCCAAGAAATAAATTCATTTGCACAATATTTTAATTGATTCACAGTTCCTGGAATAATTCCTGCTTCTGCCGAATAAATAGTTTGAATTGAATCTATGATTACTAGTGAAGGTTTTAGATTATCCATTGCATCTAAGCTGTCTTCAAGTCTTGATGTGCAAAGTAACTGAATTTTTGAACAATCTACATTTAATCTTAAAGCTCTGTCTTTAATTTGTTCGGCTGATTCTTCGCCACTTATGTATAAAACTGTTTGATTTTCTTTGTTGATTTTGGCAAAAGATGATGCACTTTGTAAAAGTAGTGTTGATTTTCCAATTCCCGGTTCGCCACCAAGTAAAATTGCAGAGCGTTTTGTGGCTCCTCCTCCAAGAACTCTGTCAAATTCTTCTATACCTGTGGAAAATCTTACTTTATTTTCTGTTTTGATTGATTCTAGAGAAACTGGCTTTTTCTTTTCTACTTGTTCTGTTCCCCGTCCAGCTGGTGTTACGGCGTTTTTGTCTATGATGATTTCTTCTAGGGTGTTCCATTCGTTGCATTCAGGACATCTTCCAAGCCATTTTGGTTGTGTGTACCCACATGATGAACATTTGTAGATTATTGAACCATTTTTCTTTGCCATAAAAAACCTCTAAAAAAAATATAAAATATTTAAAAAAAATATTGACAGAGCAATATAAACATAGTATATTAAAGTCAGCTTGTAAATAAGCTGATAAACTCTCTCCGATGTCCAGTAACGCTGGACGGCGGGCCGCCTTTAGTTAGACTGACTGCGGCCCGTTTTTATTTTAAATCAACAAAATTCGTGCAAGGGGTATGGAGCTGGACGCAACTTTAGTTGCGGAGCCACTTGCCAAAGGCAAGGGCTGACCGTTAGGGAACAGCGGAACACCCCGGTTTTTGTTGGTTTACCAACAAAAATGCACCCAAATTATAATTATTGTTGTGTGATTATTGATTCTGGTTTTACAGATTCTGTTACCCAAGTGTTTCCGCCAATAATGCTTTTTCTTCCAATTACGGTGTTTCCACCAAGAATTGTGGCATTTGCGTAAATTGTAACATCATCTTCGATTGTAGGATGGCGTTTTTTGTTCATTAATTCTTTTTTTACGCTTAATGCACCAAGAGTAACTCCTTGGTAAATTTTTACGTTGTTTCCAATGATACAAGATTCGCCAATTACAACACCGGTTCCGTGGTCAATGAAGAATGATTCTCCGATTGTGGCACCTGGGTGAATGTCAATTCCTGTTGTTCCGTGAACGTGTTCGCTCATAATTCTTGGAATTATTGGAATGCCGTTTTTGTGTAAAAAATTTGCAATTCTGTAAACTAAAATTGCTTGTAATCCTGGATAAGAAAGGATTACTTCTTCGTTACTTTTTGCAGCAGGGTCTCCTTTAAAAGCTGCAATAGTATCTAAAGAGATTTTTCTTCTGATTTCTGGAAGTTCTTCAATAA
>JAGARY010000157.1 GCA_017622055.1 Treponema sp.
GGAAACATGCGCGTTTACAAAGACGGAAAAATCGTTGACCCAGTTGAATTAACAAAACTTATCAACAACCGCTAATTCAATAGAATGTCATTCCCGTGCTTGACACGGAAAAAATTTCAAATCCCTGCTTGTTCAGATGCAGGGATTTTTTATTTAGGGGTTATTACAAATAATTTTTTTTATATTCCATAAAAATTATCTAATCTCTTTTCTTCTGTAATTTATACTCATCAACAATCCAATACAACTCATGGAAGTTAATAAAGAAGATCCACCGTAGGATAAAAATGAAAGCGGAATACCTGTAATTGGCATCATTCCCATAACCATTCCTACGTTTACAAAAAAGTGGAAAGCAAACATTCCCAAAATTCCAGAAGCGATGTATGAACCATAAGAAGATGTTGAACTTCTAGCAATAAAAATCGTTCTTACAAAAATAAATAAAAACAAAAGGAAAACCACACAACAACCTAAAAATCCAAGTTCTTCAGACAAAATACTAAAAATAAAGTCTGTACTTTGTTGTGGTAAGAATCGATAATGACTCTGTGTTCCTCTTAAATATCCTTTTCCTAATAGACCTCCGGCACCAATTGCAATTTTTGATTGAATGATATTCCAACCAGAACCTCTTGGGTCAACGTTAGGATTCATAAAAATAATTAAACGCTTTATTTGGTAATCTTTTAATACTTTTGCCAATAATAAAGAAAAAATTAGTGATAATGAAATGATAAAAAATACGTAAGTAATCCAATTGATGTAATCTGGACCGTGAAAATATCGTCTAATAATAATTCCAATCAAAGCAATAATAAAAGTAGCAAAAATCAAAATTGCTCTTAATTTAAAGTTTGTTAAAATTGAAATGATAACTAAAGGTTTTTCTGCAATTTCTGAATTCCATACAGGCAAAACCGCAAAAACTACAGTACAAACTCCAAATGAAATTAAAAACATTAAATATTTTGAAGGAATGCCTGCAATAAAACACATTACAATAAAAATTGGTAAGTAAACGCTGGCTGTTCCAAGGTCTGGCTGAATCAAAATTAACCCCATTGGAACACATAAAATAATCATTGCTTTTATAAATCGTTTAATTGGAAGTTCATTTTTTGAATCATTTAGATAGTGTGCTAAGAATAAAATAAAAAAAACTTTTCCAAATTCCGAAGGCTGAATTCCAAAATCACCAATTCCAATCCAGCTTTTTGCCCCATTTACTAATCTTCCAAAAAAATATGTATAAATTAATAAAATAATAAGGCCAATGTATAAATAAATAGACACTTTTTCAAATTTTCTAAAGTCATATAGTGTTAATGAAACCATAAAAACAAAGCCAATACTTGCCCAAATGATTTGTTTTATATGCTCATTTGTTACTGAAATTCCTTCTGAGTTTACACTTGAAGAATAAATAAACAAAATCCCTAAAGTTACTAAGGAAAGAACAACTAAAATTAAAAAATAATCAAACTTAGCAAAAAACTTATTTTTCATTTTTCTACTCCATTCTTCCTCGTTTTTTAGTTAAATATGTAAATCCTAAATCTTTTACGGCTTCTTCATAAGTTTGATTTGCAAAAATTCCCTGGATAATAATATTTGTTGCGTAAGGCGCCCACCATTCCCAAGTATTACATGCTTCTACAATTGTTACGACACAAATTCTATCTTCTGGCGGTGCATCGTAAGGTGCGTATGCAACTAACCAAGAGTGCCAACTATCTTTGTATTGATCAACTTCTGCAGTACCAGTTTTACATGCAATTTGAACAACATCATTGTGCATTGGATATTGTGGAGTTCCATCAGTTACTGTGTATCGCATGATTTCTTGAATTTCTTTCCAAACAGCTTTATCAATTGTAGATTCTGTTAAAATTTCTGGTTTTATTTCTTTTGTAATTTCATTTGTAACAGGATCTCTAATTTCTTTTAATAAATGTGGCTTGTAAATTACACCTTCATTAGAAACCATAGCAACCATATTTGCCAATTGCAAAGGAGTTGCTTCCATATATCCTTGACCAATTGATACAGACATTGTGTCTCCACCAAGCCATTTTTCATGATATTTTTTTTCTTTCCATTCTGCAGTTGGAACAAGTCCTGAAACTTGGCTTGGTAAGTCAATTTGAGAACTTTGACCAAAACCAAATTCTCGTGCATAAGAAGCAATTTTTTCAATTCCTAAATTATCACGACCAACTGTCCAATAATAAACGTCACAAGATTGAGCAAAACCATTTTTCAAATCTAGCCAACCATGTCCTGGATATTTTACGTGACAGTTAAACAAGTGACCACCATAAACCATTCTACCTTTACATTCAATTGGTTGGGTTGAAGGAAAAGCGTTTTCCTGTAACATTGCAGTTGACATTACAATTTTGAATGTTGATGCTGGAGGATACGATAATTGAACTGCTCTATTAATTAAAGGTTTTAGCGGGTCATTTAATAATTTATTGAATTCACTACCACTGTTTTCCTGATTAAAAATGTTTGAATCAAAAAATGGATAAGATACCATTGCTAAGATTTCGCCAGTTGAAGGTTTTAAAACTACAGAAGCACCTACTCTTTTGCCCAAAGCTTCTTCAACAAGTTTTTGAATATCTGAATCAATAGTTAAAACTAAACTATCCCCCATTTTGGGTTCTATAACTTGAGGTTTTTCAGAAATAATTTTTCCATGTACGTCAATTGTAGAAATTTCTTTTCCAGGTTTTCCTTGCAATAAAGAATCGTATTGTTTTTCAATTCCAGTTTTACCAACAATACTGTTTCTTGTGTATCCTTGATTATACAAAACAGTCCATTCATCTTTTGTAATATCACCAACGTATCCTACAATATGTGATAATGAACCTGTATGAAGATAGTTTCTAATTGGTTTTGCTCCCCAAGAAATTCCTGGTAAATCAGTTTTGTTTTCTGCAATATTCATAATTGTATTGAAGTTGATATTTGATTTTACCTGAATTGTTGAGTATGAACGTCTTAAATATTTTGGAATTTTGTTATCAATTTCGTTTTTTGTAATGTTCAAAAAATTTGCCAATCTTGCAATTACAGTATCATAACGTTCACTAGGAATTTCCCCTGGAGTAACGTAAACCGCAAAGGAGTCTGTGTTAATTACCATTGGCAATACTGCATTTCTATCAAAAATTTCACCTCTCTGGGCTGGAATAACTGAAACTTGACTAGAAATTGCATTTGATTGAGTTCTATAGTGACTTCCTTGTTTGATTTGCATTGAAAACAATCTTAAAAGGAAAATAAAAAAAGGCACTAAAATAATAATTAGCAATATAAAGAGTTTTGATGTTTTGTTTAATTGTTTTGAATAATTTGGACTAGACATTATCAACCAAGTCCTTTACGTCTTTTATTGAAAGTTTATTTTTAAAAAGATCTAAAAATTTAAATACAAATGGTGATAAGGCAATATTAATTAAAAATTCGTAAAGAAATTGATAAGAAATTATACTTGGAACATAAATACTAATGTTTGGGAAAAATAATGAAATTAATTGAATCAAAATTGCCTTTGCTATAGTTCCAATTCCCACTGTTAAAATTGGGATTATCACTCCCGAAATTATGATTATTTCAGAGAAAAATCCACAAATGTATCCAATTATTGTTCTTAGTAAACAGTTAAAACCAAAAGGAATTCCTGTAATAAAATCTAAAAATAAACCAGAAGCAAATCCGTATAGTTCCCCAAAAGTTTTTCCATTGAGCAAAGAAAAATATAAAAGGCAAATTAATGCAAAATCTGGAACAACATAGAAAAAAGAAATATTAGAAAGAATTGAAGATTCTAAAACAATGCTACATAACAAAATAAATGCACTAATTAAAAAAGATTTAACCATTATTTAGTCTCCATTTTATCTTTTAGTTCTTTTTGGTTAATAACAACAAGGTTTTCCAAGCGAGAAAAATCGATGATTGGTGTTATTTCAATATATAATGATGAGTTATATGGAATTTCTTCAATTTTAGAAATTGTTCCAATTGGAATATCTCTTTTGTAATTGTCATTTTCTCCTGAAGTTACAACAATATCTCCAATATTTAAATCTTCCATTACCCTTTTTCTTATATATTGTAATTCCAATGGTAAATCTTGACTTCCTTGTCCATTTACAAGCCCCAAATCACGAGTGTTTTGAATACGTGTAGAAACCATATTGTCCATATTGTAAATTGGAATAATTTGACTTGTAAATGCTCCAACTTGAACTATTTTTCCAACAAGCCCTTGATTTCCGTTTTGGAATGCAATAACTGGCATATTCTTTTTAATGCCATTTACACTTCCCTTGTCAATTGTGATATATGAATAAGAATCATCTAAATTTCTAGAAATAATTTGA
>JAGARY010000158.1 GCA_017622055.1 Treponema sp.
GAGCGTGGATGCAAAGTGCATTTGTGTCTGCGTACTTCAAAATTGTTGAGCAAAGCGAAAACAATTTTGATACAATCTTTTCTTTAGCAGCACAACCGCACTTTGACAGACACGACTCGACTGTAAGCTTATCAACAAAGTTTCAATTTTCTTTTTAGTCAAAGTGTTTAAAACAAACCTACAATTTTCCTAGTAATTTTGCTTTCATCATTGTATACTATTAATTATGACTGATATTGGAAAATTTTTAAGCGATGTTCAAAAAATATTAAAACACGAACGTCAAAATAATAGTGGAAAAATCAATTATAATAAAATTAGTGGCGATTTAAGAAAACTTTTTGAACGCTCAACTTCTTGTCCAGGAGAATTGCCTGGTTCAATTTTTGAATATTGGGAAAATGAATATGTTTTAAATTCTGCTGACTTAGAAAACGAACCTTCCCTTGAACACATTCAAAAACTTGGAGCATTTTTAGGATTTTTAGACAATTCTGATGAAGACCAAGATTTAATTACACAAAGTGATTGGGAACAATTGAATCAACTTGTGAATTACGAAGCCGAAGATATGCCAATTGAAATTTTAACTGAACTTATGTCGATTCTTGTTTCAAAAGGAACTTATTAAGAGGTTCATCTATGCATGAAGATGGAAAAAGAGACGCCTTTGATAAACTTGTTGCAGGTTTAAACACTGAAGACAGAAATATAATGTTAAGCAAATTAAATGCTAACAAGACTCAAACTGTAAAATTTGTAAATACAGAAGTTTATGAGCAAAAAGAGGATACAAGATTATCTTTACGGTTAAAAAACGAATCTGTTTTTTATAAATTTTTATTATGGCTTCGTTCTCTTTTTTCAAAAGAAAAAATTGAAGAACTTTACAGTGAAGATTTAATTGCAAAAATTGCTAAATCTGTAGACAGAGAATTTCCTCACTTAATTCATCATCAACAAAATGTTTTAGATTCGATTTTTTATGAAAGATTAAAAGCTTTAAAAGATTGTGCAGATTTTTTTAAACCATATTTTGCATTGATTGAAGATTCGATTGGGGATTTTTACGTTTTTTTAAGTTCTTTTGTTACTCCTCAAATTGCAGATGAAATCAATTCAAAAGCGGATCCTTTTACATTGCCATTTAGCAAAGTTCCATCAAATGAAGTTAAAAAAGATTTAGTAATAAAAATGGATAAAGTATTAAAAGATATGGCTCCAACTACAAAAAATAGTTTATATGCAGCAGTTTCTTCTACAAACTGGCTAATGCAATTTACAAAACTTCCGTTTTTACACTTTCTATCGCAGTTCACAAATATTTCTGGCGACGCTTACACTTGTCCTTATTCAAATGCAAGAAATGATTTTATTCATTTTGCAAAAGTGTTTACAAATGTTTTGACAGTAGAAAACAATGTTTTGGAAGCAATTTTTTTATTTTCACAAAGAAAAAACATTACAGATAATGCTCAGGAAAAAGATATAGATAAGGCTGTTAATGAATTTTTGTCTAAAACTAATATGCATTTTTCAACAATTCAGATGTTTATTAGTGGAGTGCCAATAGTAAAATTAGGGAAGATTATTAATAGAGATGTGACTTGGAGTCCAGAAAATATGGAAGGTGCTGAAGCTTGGTTCCCAAGTTTTAGAAATCAGTGGCATAAAATTATTGATATTAGATGGAATGATTGGCAACGGGAAAGAAAAAAATCAATGCTTTCTGACGATTTAAAAAATGATTTTATGCTTGATGGATTTCCTGTTATGCAATATAAACCTTGGGAATTACTTTGGACTCGAGTTCCTTTTTCTTGCGAATTAACAGGCGGCTTTTTGTCCTGGTTTGCATTAGAAAAATTTCCAAAAATTATTCCAGATTTAAACACTTTGATGATGGAAGGTGTTTTTGTTAATAATGAAAATCGCAATGAATATTCAGAAGCACTTTCAGAATTTATAGCTTGTAATAATCAAATGCAAGATTTACTTCACAGACTTTCTGAAGAGGGAGAATACGGACAAAAGTTTATTGAATTTTCTGAATCAAAAGTAAGAAGTTTTCAAACTCAAAATCAAATTGATTCAATGATGTCTACAACAGAAAGTGAAATTCGTGATGTATTAAAGCGATTTTGTAAAACTTGTAGAACAATTGAATTAATTTTTCATGGAATTTTTGATGATGAAAAAGATGGTGTTCACGAAACTTTACAAAATTATTCTACAATAAAAGGTCCTCATAACAGACAATATAGAGAAAACCTTGGAAAAATCAGAAAGATTTTGAAAAGTGCCACTTTCTACATTGCAGAACTTGAACCAATTGATAATGCCACAATGAACGAATAGAACGAATAGGTAAAATGAATAATTTTTGTTTACAAAGTTTGGGTCGTTTTTTAATTAATCATAATTTTTGCAGCAAACGTTCTGTAAAAAGTTTTTTGCAAAAAAAATTTGTGGAAGTAAATGGCAAACAGATTTTTGAAGCTGATTTTTTGATTGATTCTGAAAAAGTTTGTGTAAAAGTAAATGGAAAAAAAATCAAAAAAGACAAATTTATCTACTTGATGATGAACAAACCAATTGGTTATGTTTGTTCAACAGAATCGGATAGTCATAAAGTTGTTTATGAACTTTTGCCAAAAAGAATTGTAAAAAAATATCCTGGCATTCATTGTGTGGGCCGCCTTGACTGCAACACCAGTGGACTTTTGATTTTTACAAACAATGGAAGTTTTTCTCATAATTTAACAGAACCTTCAAATCAAATTGAAAAAAAATATTTTGTAAAATTGAAAGATAAAGTTTGCAACAAAGAAAAAATGTCTTATTGCGAAAAATGCA
>JAGARY010000159.1 GCA_017622055.1 Treponema sp.
AAAGGAGATTAATTAATGAAAAATAAAAACATAATATTCTACATAATATTTTTTATGTTTATTTTTGGATGCGGGCAAAAAGGATTGAAACATAACATAAAAATAAAGAATAGCACTTCATCAACTATTATCATTACATCTTGCGATATGACAACTTCTACAAGTTTTCCTGTAGAAATAGAAGCTTCAAAAGAAACTGAAATTATCGTAGAAGGCTCAAAAGAATCTGCAACTTTTTATTTTAGTGTAAAAGATAAAAATTTTATGCTTAATACTGGATATATCCAAGACGATGGATTTGTAAATATAGAAATATCGGAAGATAATTCAAATCTAACTGCAATGAAGAATTCAGAAATAAAAGCAATCTTAGTAGAATTAGATTAGGGATAGTAGCACCTGCGTAGCAGTCCACCGCAGCAAAAGACTTTTTGCGAGGAGGACGAGCCGCGGTTAGTCGGCGAGGTGCGAATAGCCCGACCCAAAGAGTTTTGTGAACTTTGTGAGCAAAACTCTTTGGGGAATCTCCAAATACAAAAAAACTAAATTACGTCTTCTATAAAGTAGAGATTTCCTTTTGAAAGTTTGCCTGTTTTTAGGGCGTTGTCTAATTTTACTAATGTTTGAACGGCACCTGTGGCAAATCCTTCACGGCTACGAGCTGTATGTGTTAATTCGATTGTGTCGGCAATGCCATCGAAGAAAACTTTGTGAGTTCCTGGGATGTTTCCGCAGCGTGTTGAAGAAACGTGGAGTTGATTTTTTGCAGGGCGTTCGTGGAATGCGTCAAAAACCATTTCTGTTTTTTCTGGATAACCTTCCATAACACGTTTTGCAATTTCTAACGCTGTTCCAGATGGGCTGTCTGCTTTTTGATTGTGATGAGCTTCCCAAGTGGCAACGTCATATTCTGAATATTCCGACATAATTTTTGCTGCTTCGGCAACAATTTTATAGAACATATTTACGCCAATAGAAAAGTTTCCGGCTGTAAGTAAAGTTCCGCCTACTTCTTGTGCATATTTTTTAATGTTATCGTATTCTTTGTTCCAACCTGTTGTACCAACAATTAAAGGAAGACCTAATGGGAGCAATGCTTTAATGTTTGCTAAAACTGCCGATGGATGAGAAAATTCAATTATTCCTTCTGCACCACTTGATTTTACAGCGCGAACAATAGCCTCTGTGTCTCCCTGAGCAACTTTTACTTTCGCGTCGTCCGCAACAACGTCAATTGTTGTAACAACTTCGTGGCCGTCTCTAATTGCTGCTTGTTCAAGCATATGGCCCATTTTTCCGTATCCTACTAATGCAATTTTCATTTTTTTGTCCTTTTTTAGATTATCGGGTCAAGCCCGATAATGACAGTTTTTAATTAAAATAAGCTGAGTGCAAAATTTGGATTGTTTTGTCGGCTTCGTCGGCATCAACAATCATACTGATGTTTACTTTGCTTGCGCCCTGGCTAATCATTTGAACATTAATTCCTTCTTCTGCTAAAGCTTGGAAACCACTTGCCAAAATTGCTGAAGAATGAGCTGCATCACAAATAATTGTAACAATTGCTTTTTCTTTGCGAACAGAAACTTGGCTTGCTTGTTCCAAATCTGCAATTAATCCAGATAAATCTGCTTTTGTATTTACAGTTAAAGAAACAGAAACTTCTGATGTTGCAATTACATCAATACTAATGTTCCATTTTAAGAAGTTGTTGAATACGTGAGCCAAAAATCCTGCTGCACCTAACATTCTTGAACTTACAATATCAATTAAAGTGATGTTTTTTACAGTTGTAATTGCACAAACTGGAGGAACTTTTCCTGTGTGATTTTCTACAATAATACTACCAGGACTTGTAATGTTATATGAGTTTTTTACACGAACTGGAGTTCCAGATTTTCTTACAGGAACCATTGAACGTGGATGCAAAACTTGTGCACCAAACATTGCAAGTTCTTGAGCTTCTTCGTATGTTACTTCTGGAACAGGTTTTGCTTCTTTTACAATGCGTGGGTCTGTTGTTAAAATTCCATCAACGTCTTTCCAAGTTTGAACTTCTTCGGCTTGCATTGCTGCACCAATCATTGTTGCAGTTAAGTCTGAACCACCACGACCTAAAGTTGTAATGTTTCCTTTTACGTCTTTTGCAATGAATCCTGTAACAATTGGAATTTCTACGTCTGTTCCATTTTTGTACCCTGTTAGATATTTTGGAATATCATCCCAAACTGAAT
>JAGARY010000160.1 GCA_017622055.1 Treponema sp.
TCCTTGAATTTCAATGTTGGCATATTCAGAATTGTCAATTTTGCAATGAAGGTCAAATCTAGACTGTTTGTCAAAACTGTTTTCAATTGGCAGTTCTGTATTTTGTAATTCAATTTCGGAAATAGGTTTTCCAATAATTGCCTCCAAAAAAGATTGTAAAGCTTTTTTACTTTTTGGATTATTGTCTGTAAAAAGCTTCTTAAAAATAGGATCTCTCCAAACATCAAGAAGAGCCGTTGGAGAAGGTCGATAAGTAAAGTTTTTTGTCATATCACTCCTGTGTAAGGGCACTGGTGCCCGGTGTTCTATAGAAAACCGTTAAGAAAATTGCGAAAGCAATTTTTAGGTTATCCTCCTGTGTAAGGCCGCCGGTCAGAGCGGCCGGTGTTCAATTTTTGTCATTGCTGCCAAAGGCGAATCAATACAGAGCAGTGATTTCCATGTGGCTGTAATGAAAAATTTTTCCCTCATATATACAATAGGAGAAAAATGTAAAATTTATGCAAGTTGATAAGAAAAAAGTTGAAAAAATGTAAGATTTTTGGGTTAGCGATTGTAGTGGACAGCCGCTAGGCTGGTTGCGGAACGAAGTGGAGCAATGGAGCGCTTGACGCGGAAACACGAAAAGCGCGACCGCCTCTTGTAAGAGGCGGGAACCTCCGTAAAATTAATATATAGTTTAAGTTTGAATGATGTGATTGTTTTATTTATGCATTTCTGCACTTAAAACTAAAATTGAAAGTTCTTTTTCTAGAGTTTCAAGTTGTTCTTCAAGTTGCATAATTTTTTTTGTCTGTTCTTCGTAGCGCTTTTTTTTGATGCTTTCAATTAAACTTTCTTTTTCGTTCATAGAAGCAACTCGTTCAACTTTAGATTTTCCGCACCAAGGACAGAAAATGTAAGTTTCGCTAATTGTTCTTCCACAGTCTTTGCAAATTGTCATTAATGAATTCCTTTTTTTTATTTTAATACGCTCATTGGATTTATCATTTTACCGTTTTTATAAACTGTAAAGTGCAAGTGAGGTCCTGTTGAATATCCTGTTGAACCAACTAAACCAATTCTTGTTCCTTGACTTACCCATTTTCCTTTTGTTGCAATAATTTTTGACATGTGGGCATACAAAGTTTGGTATCCATTTCCGTGATCAATAATTACATATAATCCGTAAACTCTGTTTTCTCCAGTGGCAATTACTTTTCCGCTCATACTTGCCAAAATTGGAGTTCCTGTAGGACATGCCATATCTGTTCCTGTGTGGAATGATTTAACTCCCGCAATTGGATCAATTCTTGCACCATAAGGAGAAGACCAACGGAATTTTGCAGCAATTGGTATAATAAATTTATCACCCATTGCAGTTTTTAATGATTTTGAATCTAAACTTGCTCCTGGTAAAAATAATTGTTGTCCGGCAGTTAATGTTTCTGAAGATAATTCGTTTACATCAAGCAAAGATTCTAAATCAATTTTGTTTGCTTTTACAATTGAATCTAAAGAATCGCCTTTTTTTACTGTATAAATAATTCCATCGTATGAAGGAATTTTTAATTTTTGACCAGCGGCCAATTGTCTAACGTTTCCAATGTCGTTTACAGAAATTAAAGTAGAAATATTTGAAAGTCCAAATTTTCTTGTAATTCCGCTAATTGTATCCCCAGATTTTACTTTGTAATTTTGGTATGTAACCGGTTGTTTATAGGAAATTGAAGTTGTAATTGCTTGATTTTCAGCTGTTCCTTTTACCAATCCAGAGATAAATCCGTTTTCGTCATATTCCAATGTGTTGTCTAATGCAAGAGAAGCCATCAAATTGTTCAAAATCTCTATATCAGAAGAATCTTCATTGTGAATTACTAGTGGTCCTGTGTGATTTTGTTTATATTCTGCAGTTTTAAAAATAAATGTTGCAACAAAAAAAGAAAGTGCAAGAGAAAGGAATGTGAACAAAATAGTTTTAAAGTATTCTTTTATGAATCTTTGAGCTTCAGAAACTCCCTGCCCAACTGAATAAAATAATGACTTTATACTTAATGGATTTTTTACTTTTGAAATTGCAAAACCTTCAGAAGGTCTGTAATTTATTGGGGTAAAAAGAGCCGATTTTTCTTGTTTGTAATAATTATTGTTATTATTTTTTCTTGTGTTATTTTTTGAAAAAAATAATCTAGATGATTTACTACGTGGTGAATCTTGAACAAAACTTATAATTTCCATATATGGTGTATCGACATAAATTAATCATCAGTTTAGAATAGAATTTATGAAAAAATTAATATTTTTTGGACTATTGATTGGGCTTTTTCTAAAACTTTTTGTTTTTGATTTTTTGAAAATTTCTGGAAAATCAATGGAGCCAACTTTAAGTTCAGGAAATCATATTGTAATAAACAAAGCTGCATACGGAATTCAAAATCCTTTTACTAAAGAATATTATTTTACGTGGAAATCTCCTAAAAAAAATGATGTTGTTACTTTTTTGAATGATAATAAAATTGTTGTAAAACGATGTGTATTAACTGAAGGTGATAGTCTAGAAATTTTAGTAGATTCGGGGTATCATATAATAATAAATAATCAAAAAGTTCCTTTATCAGAGTTTCAATATTTACAATTTGCAGGAACAAAAACTGTGCCAAGAGGGTACATTTTTGTTTTGGGTGATAACTTTTTATATTCTGTTGATTCAAGAGATTATGGCTTTGTTTCAACAAAAAGTATCAAGGGGAAAGCAATAATTTATGAATAGTTTTTTCAAAGTAAAACGAACTATTGGCTTTTTTGTTATTTGTGTAATTCTTGTTATTGCACTTATTTTTTCATATACAAAACTAGCTTTGCAACAAGTTCCTTCTGTTTCTAAATCAAAACCAACTGTTGAACGGGGCTCTATTGTAGACAGATATGGATATCCTTTGGCTGTTCCCACAAACTTTTATCATATTGGTGTTACTGTAAAAGATATTAAAAA
>JAGARY010000161.1 GCA_017622055.1 Treponema sp.
ATGACCGCTGAACTCAAAGGCATTATGGCAAAAATAGGCGTGCAAAATCTTAGTCAAATGGACAGTTCAGTTATTCACAAAAGAATGTTTTAAAATTTATGGAGATTCCCGCCTCTTGCCAGAGGCGGGCGCACTTTTCGTATTTCCGCGCATAAAGCGCTCCATTGCTCCACTTCGTTTCGCAATCGACTAGACACTATATTTAGAATCCGAATAAAAATATTAACCATCTAATTATGTAGCTCACCTTCACCATTACAAAAATTAGCAATGTAGTAAAAATTTTGTTATTTTTCCAACTTTTTTCTTATCAAATTGCATAAATTTTACATTTTTTGCCTATTGTATATATGAACAAAAAAGTTGTTGCTGCCACATAGAAATTTTTGCATTAGATTGCTTTGGCTTCGGCTCGCAATGACAAAGATAGAACACCGGACACCGCTCTGACCGGCGGCCTTACACAGAAGGATAACCTAAAAAATGCGGTGCATTTTGTTTTAAGTCGCTGCAAGCAGCTTACCAAGTTTCTTGCAGAAACTTGCGGTTTCCTATAAAACACAGGCAACACAGTTGCCCCTCACAGGAGGATAACCTAAAAAATGCGGTGCATTTTTTTTAACGGTTTCCTATTACACACCGGCCGGCAAGCGGCCTTACACAGGAGTGATATGACAAAAAACTTTACTTATCGACCAAGCCCTACGGCTTTATTAGATCCTTGCAGGGATTCTATTTTTAAGAAACTGTTTACAGATAACAGTCCAGAAGGTGCAAAAGCTTTGCAGTCGTTTTTAGAGGCAGTGTTAGGAAAATCTGTTTCTAACATTGTTTTGCAACCAACAGAATTACCAATTGAAGATGCCTTTGACAAACAGGCAAGATTTGACTTGAATTGCAAAATTGACAACTCTGAATATGCAAATATAGAGATTCAAGGCATTAATACTGAAAAATCATTTGAAAAACGAGCGGAATATTATTGTGCACATTTGTTAAATCATAATGTTACAAGTGGTTTAAAATGGCAGGAAGTTCCAAAAGTGTATCAGATTTCTGTATTAAAATTTATAAGAGAAAAAAATTGTGAAAAAGAGATTTTTCATTACAAATTTAGAACAGAAGAAGGGTTTTCTTTGCATGACAGACAAAACATAATTTTTATTGAATTGCCAAAAGTTGAAGAATTAGTAAACAAAATTGAAGCTGAACAAATGAAAATTGAAGATTTGACGGACACTCAGAAATGGAGTATATTTATTTTATATGCATCCAAAGAAGAGCACAATAATATAATCAAAAAAATATCGAATTCTGAAGGTGGAATTATGTGTGCTGTACAAATCCTAGATAAAATTAGCCAAGACGAAATTGAATGGAAACGCCAGTTTGACGAATTTATGATAGAAACTGACCGTCGTTCTTTGGAACAATTCTATAAAGATAAAGGCATGGAAATCGGTTTGGCCGAAGGACGAGAACAAGGAAAGGAAGAGGGATTGGAACAGGGAATAAAGCAAAGTAAAATTGAAATTGCAAAAAGACTAATCTCTATGGGGCTTCCTTTTGAACAAATTGTACAAGGTACAGATCTTCCCTTAGAAAAAATTCAAGAGTTGGCGAAAGAAGTATAAATTAAGGAAATAAAAATGAAATTAGGAATTTCATCTTGTTTAAATCACAGTTCGGCAACTGAATGGGCAGATAAAATGGTTGCTTTGGGGTTGGAATGTGTAAATTTTCCAATTAATTGTAATGATGGAATTGAAAAAATTACTGCTTATAAAAAAGCAGCTGATGATGCAGGCCTTCTTATTGCCGAAGTTGGCATTTGGAAAAACACTTTAGATACCGATTTGTCTGAAAGAAAAAAATGGATAGATTATTCTATTGGCCAACTTCAAATGGCAGATGATATTGGTGCAATTTGTGCTGTAAATGTTGTGGGAACTCCTTATGGGCCTCGTTGGGACGGCGGATACAAAGAAAATTTTAGCGACGAATGTTGGCAAATGGCAATCAAAATGATTCAACAAATTATTGATACAGCAAAACCGAAAAATGCAAAATTTTCTATTGAATCTATGCCTTGGATGATTCCAAGTAGTCCAGATGAATATGTAAAAATGATAAATGATGTAAACAGAGAAGAATTTGGAGCACATCTTGATGTTGTAAATATGATTACTTCTCCACAAAGATATTTTTACAATTCAGATTTCTTAAAAGAATGTTTTGAAAAATTAAAAGGCAAAATTTGTAGTTGCCACTTAAAAGATGTTGTTTTAAAACCAGAATTTACATTCCAATTAGAAGAAACTGCTTGTGGAAAAGGTATTTTGGATATTGAACTTTTTGCTGAACTTGCAACAAAAGAAAATCAAAATATGCCAATGATAATTGAACATCTTACAACAGACCAAGAATATATTGAAAGTGTAAAATATGTTCAAAAAAGATTAGGTCTTTAGTAGTCAGTTTAAAATTTTGGGTGTAAAATAAGTTTAAGGAATCTCAAAACATGGAAAATCAAAAAAATCCAGACATAATTGAAGCAGAAAAAATTTTTTCTAAAGACAAATTTGCAACAGATCAAACAGAAATCAAAATTCAAAAAATAACAGAAGAAACTGTACAGTGTGGGCTAACAATTCAAGACAAACACAGGAATGCTATGGGCGGCGTAATGGGAGGAGTTTTCTTTACTCTTGCTGATTTTGTTTTTGCAATTGCCACAAATTATAAAAAAGTTCCAACAGTTTCTACATCTGCACAAATTAATTTTTTGGGACAACCAAAAGGAAATCAACTATTTGGCGAATCTGTTTGCATAAAAGACGGAAAATCAACCTGTTTATACGAAGTAAAAATTACAGATGAACTTGGCACAAAAGTTGCACTTGCAGTTATAAACGGAATGAAACTGGGAAAATAATTTTATGAGAGTTTATGAAGCAAAAGAAGAGAATCTTTTAATTTTGCAAGAATTTATAGCTCCACAAGAACAATTTTGTGTACTTTTAGCAGAAAAAATTAGAAAAAGTAGTAAAAATTTGTATTTTTTGTCAAAAGAAGAAAATCCCCAGAATGTAGAACAAATTAAGGCGGTATTTTTTTTTGATGGAACTTTGCTTTTTTGTTTGCCAGAAAATGTTCAAAATGATTATTACAAACAAGAAATAAAAGGCTTTTTGGTAGATAAAAATGTTCATTGCATAATTGGAAAAAAAGAATGGGCTGTTTTTATTGAATTAATTTTGCAGGAACTTGGAAAATCTGCAAATCCAAACTATTGTACAACTTACAATTTGATGACTTTAAAAGAAGAGGATTTAAATTTTCCACCAGAAAAACTTAGTTTTGAAGATGAAATTCGCCGTTGTTCAATTGATGATTTTGAACTTTTGTATGATTTACAAAAAATGTATGTTTCGGAAGAACGAATTGCTCCAAAAACTGAAATTACAGAAAATTATCTAAAAGCAGATTTACTAAAAATCCTAAAACATCAGCTGGCTTTTGTACTTTTATCTGATATGGAACCAGTTGCAAAAATTAACACAAACGCCATTGGGTTTAATTACATTCAAATTGGGGGAGTTTTTACTCATCCTTTATACCGTCAAAATTATTACGCTTGGCATTTATTTTGTGTTTTACTTGGAAGAATTTTTCGCGGAAACAAAAATCCATGTTTATTTGTAAAAGAAAAAAATCTTGCGGCTCATAATCTTTATGAAAGAATTGGTTTTAAAAATTCTGGCAAATTTGCAATAGATTATTTTGATTAATTTGAATATACTCTAAGAATTATGAAAACGATTTTTTCTTTTGAAGTTTTTCCACCAAAAAAAACAATGCCAATTGACACAATTTACAATACTTTGGATGAATTAAAAGATTTGCATCCAGATTTTATTAGTGTTACTTTTGGGGCTGGTGGTAGCGAAAATTGCGACAATGCAGTTGGAATTGCAAAACGCATTAAAGATGTTTGTAATGTAAAATCTGTAATTCACATGCCATGTTTGAACATGACAAAAAATGATGCCACATTTGTATTAGAAGAATTTCAAAAAGCGGGGATAGAAAATATTTTAGCTTTGCGTGGCGATAAAGTTGAAGGAAAAGAACCAGCCAATGAATTTTTGCACGCAGAAGATTTAATTAAGTTTATTAAAGATTTTGATTCAAAACGAACAGACGGAAAATCTTTTAATATTTTTGGTGCTTGTTACCCAGAATTACATCCAGAATCAAAAAGCGTTTATGATGATATTGATTTCTTAAAACGCAAAGTTGATGCTGGAGCTTCTCACCTGCTTTCTCAATTGTTTTTTGATAACGAAAAATTTTATAGATTTTTGGAAAGATGTAGAATTAAAGGAATTAATGTTCCAATTGAAGCGGGAATTATGCCTGCCACAAACAAAAAATCAATTGAAAGAATGGTTTCTTTAACAAATGCTGTTCTTCCTAAAAAATTTACACAAATGATGGAACGCTACGCAGACAGTCCAGAAGCAATTAGAGACGCCGGAATTGCCTACGCAGTTGATCAAATTGTAGATTTAGTAACACACGGTGTTCAAGGAATTCACCTTTACACAATGAACAATCCTTACGTTGCCAAAAAAATCAACGATGCAGTGCGCAGTTTGTTTACTGTAAGTCCAATCGAAATAATTTAGAATTGCGTTCTGGGGACCATTTATGTAAATTTTCGCAGAGTTGACAAATAAAATAGTATTATATAATATTTTGTTATGAAAAAAAATGTTGATTCTGTGAGAGTAATAGCTTTTGGTGCAATAATTATTTTGTTATTTGGAACGTTGTGTAGTCTTTTTTTTGAAGATCCTTCAATTGCAAAATCTGTATTTCCTAATCCAAATTTTTTGATACCCTGTATTAATGCAATTTCTTTATTTTTTGCCTTTCTCTTGTTTCTGTTCCCAAAATTGTATTTTATGTGCTATGTAATTTTAATCCCTCAAATTATAGCGACAACCATGACGGGACATGAATCTTTAGGTGTATTTTTGTACGTACTTTTATTGGTGATAATTTTGTTTGAACAAACCTTATCTTTTAAAACAAAAAGAGTAATTATATTTTTCTCTTTTTTCTTTTTTGGAATGTTACTTCTTTCTGTTATTCCTTATGGAATGATAAGATTTTGTATGGCTATAGGTGAAACAATTTTTTTTATTACTACTTTTTTTGCTTTTTATGGATTTCTTAAAGCAAAATTAGAATCCTTAATTCCAGAAATTAATTCAAAATTGTATTTTTCAAAAGAAATAATGTTGCCAAAAGTTGGAGAAACAGTTTATTTAAGTAAAATAGGACTTACAGAACGCCAATCAGAATTATTGATTTTATTTGTAAAAAATGATTTAAGTTATACACAACTCTCTAAAAAAACAAATATTAGTAGTTCTATAATCAAAAAAGAAATGTCTAATTGTCTTACTATTTTTGGTTGCAGAAACATAGCAACTTTAAGAATAATCCTGTCTAATTTTCAATTAACTTATTAAAAAATACGTACGGTCAAGGCACGCTTTGCTCAAGGCCTTGACTCGGCCGTTTTTAGGGTTTGTATTAAACCCTAAATCATTAACGAACCGAAGTTCGTAGCGAACTTCGGTTCGCACATCTTAAAAAATATAGACAGATTCTAATTTGTTGCTTTATCCTTAAAAAAAACATAAGGATGGAAGTATGAAAAAGAGAATGTGTTTTTGCTCTTTGGTTTTATTTGTATTTGTTAGTTGTAATCAAGTTGCACAGAAAGAGATTCCTGGAATGGAAATGTTTGAAGAAAATCCTACTACAATTAATTGGGAAAATCCGAATGAAAAAGTTCTTGAAACTTTTCAAGCAGATGTTTCTGTGTTTTCTATGAATAATAGAGAAGGAACTTCAGTATTAAGAACAAAATATAGATTATCATTAAAAATGGATGATAAAAATATACTTAGTAGATTAGATTTTTCTGATGAATTTGTAGGTGAAAATCTAAGAACAGTAATTACTAATGAGGAAGAGATTTTATTATTAAGTTCAAATCAAGTTGAATACAGAATTCCTTTACAAGAAGAATTATCAGATTTTTCATTTTTGGGAATAGATAATGCATATTCAAGGATTAATCTTGAGACGGTAAAAAAAGAATCATTAAAATTATCATTTGATATAAATGAAAAAGAAAAGCAAAAAATGATTATTAATATTCCGAATCATTATTTTCTGAATAATCAAGTGGAAACAAGACTTTCTACTCAAGTAATGTATGATACAACACAAGAAACAATAGCACAAATTGAATATGTTTCTATTCATCAAGATGGAACAGAAGTAACAACAACAATATATCCAATGTATGAAGAAAAAGATGGAATTCCAATAAAAATAGGTAGCGTAACGGTTGTAGATTCAAAAGCTGCAGGATTATTAGAAGGATTTGAAGGAGTTGAATATTTTAATTCTATTGATGAGATTCCAGAGATAAGTGATGAGGAACTTGAAGCATTGGCGGAATTAGGGGAAATAGAAGAAGTAGAGAATATGAAGTATGGAAATCCAGCTGATTTAAGTTATCAAGAGACAATAATTGAAATGTATAATGATATTGAGATTAATAATTTGGACGAAGATTTATTTAAGATTATTGAGGAATAATAGATATGAAAAAAATAAGATTATTTTGTTTGATTATTTTATTGTGTTTTTGTTTTACAAGTTGTGATGAGTTTGGATTGAAAACAATAGAAGGGGATGTTTATTTATGGCTTCCTGTTTCGGATGAAGGAGAATTAGTAGGAACCTTAGGAGACTATAAATTTGAATTGATAAAAAAAAATATACCACAAGAAAGAAAAAAAGAATTGCAAGAAGAATATCCACAAATAAGTATATTTGAAGAAAAAAAAGATATAGAACTTTATGATTTTTTTTTGTGTATTCATTTTGGTGAAAGCAGAAAGGATTTTGTAATAGATTTAACTTTAAAAACAGATGGAGATAAATATTCTGGTAAAATAGAGATTCCTTATTTAATGGATGAAGGTGGAATCTGTAAGGTTAAGTTAATAAATGAAGACAATGAAAAATTTGATGGAATTTTTGTATATAAATTTTGGAGAACAATTTAAGGGAGAATAGATAATGAAAAGAAAAATATTATTTTTCGTATTAGTAATAATTTTTAAGTGTTTTTGTTTTGCTGTGGATTTAACAGAAATGGAGGCGACGAGTCGAGTACGCTACAAATATAGCGATATTTCAGGATATGTATATTTTGAAGGTTTTAATTTTGATGGATATAAAGCAGAAACAAAAGGCATAGAACCTATGTTAGAAAAAACTTTGGAATTGTTACGGTTTTATTACGGAAAAAATGGTTCTATTGGTAAAAATCAACCTTTTGTTTTTGTAGGGCATAGTCAGGGTGGGTTACGTGCTTTAGCAATGAGTACATATTTAAAACAAAAAGATCCTCAACTTTACAAACAATTAAAAGGTGTAATAACGCTTTCTGGAATAGATAAAGGACTTAAACTATTGGAAGGTCAAGGAAGTGTAGCTCGTTCTGCATTACATTCAGATGTAATAACACTAACTAATGGTGTAAGAGGAACTTTAAAAGTGTTAAATTTTAAGGGTGGAGAAATTTTTACAGATATTCTGTTATATGAATTAATTAATGTAGGTGTTGGAGAAGGTGCTAATGCGTTGGCTAATTATTTATTGGGAGAAAACTTTGATTTTATTTATCCTGTATTAAATAATGCAAACATAAATAATTATGCTCAAATTCGTGATATGACACCACAAAGTAATTTTATTAAAAAATATGTTATAGAAGAATCAACAGTATACAAACAACATAAAACACAAAAAAATAGTCATCTTGCTGTTGAATGGCGACGTGGGTGGTTAGGAATTCCTTACCCTGTATTAGTAACAAAATATACACCAAAAGTTGTAAAAACAGTTCAAGTGAATATGAAAGTAGATAAAAACTTACCTTTAGTTTTTATTACAGGAACAAATTCAAATACTCTTTCTTTGGCTAATCCTCATGAAAAATCAATTCGTAATGGAGTAACTGCAGCAGGAAATATTTTTAGATCTGCAGAAATTGCTCATTATGCAAAATGTGTTTTAGGAATTGGTCTATTAACTGGGAGTATTCCTGCTGCAATAGATTGTAATAAAGCAGCAAATTGGTGTGGAAATGTTGATTATGAACTTGGTGAAATAGTGGGGGAACAAAAACATGATGGCTTAGTTGCATACTCCAGCCAATATTTACCAACAAAAAGTTTGGTTAGTACAGGGTATGATACTTCTGTTTTGACAAATGTAAAGCAAAAAGATTATTCACAATATAATCATATGAATATAGCATATAATGAATCAGAGTCAAAAAAACTTGCAGAACAATATGTAAAATCTTTTTTAGGAAAATAGAATGAAATACTTGGTAAATTTTGTAATTATCTGTATGTTTTTATTTTCTTGTTCAAATAATTGTTATAAAAAAGAAGATATTAGAATACGAATTTCTTTGGAATCTATAGATTCAGATGAAGTAGAAATAAGAGTTTTTGCAGAAAATCAAGATGGAAATGCAATTACAGGTGCATTTGTTTCACTAAAATCTTCTCAAAATCAATTTAAAAGAATTTATTTTGATACAAATGAGTGGTGTTATAAAACAGAACTTACTGTGTTGAATAATGAATCTTTTACTATTTATGTGGATTCTGTTTTATTAACAGAAGCAAAGGAAATTTGTGTACCTTATTCTAGGCTAGAAGCACCATCAACTATTACAAATATTACTGATGAATTAGGAAATTCAATTTTTACTGGTAATACTTTGTCTGCAGAAAAGAATATTCAAATTTCATGGGAATTACAAGAAGAAGATGTTGTATATTGTGTAAGAATAAAAGATTCTTTTTCTTCAATTGTGTATGAAGCCTCTACAGAAGAAAAATCAATAATAATACCTGCAAACACATTAAAAAATGGAAAATATTATTATGTATATGTCCAAGCTCAAAAAATTTTAGGAGATATACAATATAAAGATGAAATGTATTATTCAGTCTTTACGAATGAGAGTTCACAAGTGGAGTTTAGAGTTGATTAAAGAAAGGATAAGAAAGTGTTATGTATTTGTTTTGCTTATCCTTTTTTTTACAGCTTGTACAATTAATAATTCAGAATATACATATTCAATAACAAATCCAAAAAAAGGATGGTTATATTATACGGATAATCCAATTCTGTTTTCAGTGAATGTAAAGACGAACAACATAGAATGGTCTTCTTCTTTAGATGGTACGATAGGTAAAGGTAATCAGATTTCTTGTACTTTGTCAGAAGGAAAACATACTATATCTGCAACAATGAATAACTCAATTATATTTGTCAATGATATACAGGTTCTAAACAGATTTAATTCAAATGATGTTTTTGTTTATAAAATCAATCGCTGTGAACAAAATATTTATTTACAGGAAGGAACTTACCAACCTGTTATATTTTCTTTAAAAGGTAGTTCAAAAGGAACGGATTTTTTTATTAATAAAGAAAGAACAATTATAAAGAAAGCTAAAAAAAGCAATCAAAAAGAAATAACAAAAGATTTTAGCATAAGTAAAAATGTTTCGAATTTGAATTTAATCAAAACAAAGAAAAAGAGTAGAAATATTTTTAATGAAGAAGAAAAGGAAAGAGAGTTTTTTGTTTTAAATACAAATAATCAATTGGAAAAGCCTCATAGAATTTTGTCAAAACTAATATCTAGTGGAAAAAACTATATGCTATGGGCACCAGTTGATATAGAACTAGATTTTGTAGCAATAAATCAATTAATAAATAATTTTGAACAAATAATATACCCTCGAACAAAAGAAATATTTGGTGAATGGGCAGATATTGATTTGGATGGAAAAATATCAATCCTATTAAGCCCTTCGCTGAACGATGAAAAAAAAGCAATTGGATATTTTAATCCCGTAGATTTATTTGAAAGAAATATAGATATGAACAGTGATTCTTATAATCCTTATAGTAATGAGATGGATATTGTTTATTTGGCCGTACCTTCTAGCGACGAAAGGGGAAGTTTTGGAATTAATAGTGTTTCTGCAACATTGGCTCATGAATTAACTCATTGTATTACATTTAATCAAAAAACATATTTACATATTTTAGATGGAGATGAGGAAAGAGAACAAGAAGAATTATTTTTAGATGAAGGTTTAAGTCATTTAAGTGAAAATTTATGCGGTTTTGGAATTTCTGGTGGAAATATATTGTTTCTGTTAGAATTTCTTAACAACACATCCTTAATTTCTTTTTGCAAAGAAGATGCATACGGCAATGAAGATACTACTGGCAGAAGAGGTGCTATGTTATTATTTTTATCTTGGTTATATGACCAAAGTGAGGATGGAAGAGCTTTTTTAGGAAAAATATTAAAATCAGAAAATTATGGTTGGGAATGTATTGGAGAAGCTTTTGGAAAAAAATACGGATGATTTATTTAAAGAGTTTATAAAAGATATTCTTTATTCATATAAAATAAATAAAAAAAATCAATACCCTACAGACGAAATAACAGGAGAACCAGTTTTGTTTTTTTGTAATATGGGGGATTTTTTATATAATGGGAAAGATATTAATATTGGGTTTCCTAAAATAAATGATAGTAATAATAATAACATTCTTCCCTATTCATTCTTTTTTACAAAGGAAATGATGTGTTCGAAGAATAATACAGTACAAATAACCAGTAATGATATAAATGATTCATTCTATTTGGCAACAACTTTTATTAATTGAGTTTGAAAAAAATAAACGACGCAGTGCGCAGTTTGTTTACTGTAAGTCCAATCGAAATAATTTAGAATTGCGTTCTGGGGACCATTTTTCTTTGCGTTTTTGTGGCAAAGTAGAAATGTCGTCGGGCTTAAATCCTAATTTTTCAAAAACATCAGCGGCTTGAGTTGTCAAAATGAAGACACTTTTAAGCTGCTGTTTTTTTGCTTTTTCAATAAGGAAGTGTATCATTTTTGCACCAATTCCCATGTGGTCAAATTTTTGTTCAACGGCAACCGCCGCAATTTCCCCTTGGTCCCACCCGAAAACACATTCAGAACCGCCGCCACTTACGTTTGAATCACTACATCCAGCGCCTACGCCAGTATCTGAATAAAGGTGAAGTGCCGCACAAGCATGAACACCACCGTCCACTTCGTACACAATAAAATCAGAAAGTTCAGCAGAAAGTTGCTGCTCTGTGCGAGGCAAAAGTTTTTGAGTTTCAACAAATGGTTTTTGAATTGCCAAAACCGAAGGAATATCAGTTTGTTCCATTGGGCGAATTCCACCGTAGTTGCTTTTATAAATCATTGTTCCAGAACCCAAATCAGAAAAAATTTCAGACGGAAGAACTCCATCAATATTTCCATCCAAAATGTGAACTCTGGAAACTCCATTCAAACATGCTTCTTTAGCTTTTTCAAGCAAAGTTAAAACATTAGTTTTTCCCGAAGAATTTGAAACAGGTTTTGCACTACGATTTTTGCTAACAAAAAGGTCAAGTTCTTCTAAATCCATTGCAGGAATATCGCCATTTTGAGCCAAAGGAAAATCATCTGGAACCAAAAAATTATCTTTATTCAAATTTGGAGATTCCATCAAATAAAAAAGTTTATCGGCATTAAGATTCATTGCAATTTGTTGGGCCAAAGAAACAGAAGAAATGTTGTATGGATGTCCCGCTTCGTTCCAACCAATGCAAGGAAAAATTGGAATAAAACCGTCATTTAAAACAGTGTTAATAGATTCAATTTGAAGTTTGTCAATTTCACCGGCAGTTCCAAAATCAAAACCATCAAAAACGCCTTTTGCTCTTGAACGAACCCAGTTTCCAATAACCGCCGTAATTTTGTTTGCCGCCAAACTAGTCATAATAATATTGGAAACATCAAAAGCCGCCATTTTAATTAAAGGCATGGCATCTTCCGAAGTAACCCGAATATCATCTTTGTACTGACACACAATATTTGACGCAGAAAGAATTTCATCAATACGTTTACGAGCACCAGGCACAAGAATTACCTTAAGTCCTGCTTTGTGCAAAAGAGAAATATCTTGAATGTGACTCAAAAAAAGTTCAGATTCAATAATGTTTTCATCAATATAAATTACAATCAGAGCATTTTTAAACTTTTGAAGATAGCGAATAACGCCCCTAATATTTTCGGCTTTTTGCGTAATGATTTCTTTCATACAAAAAATGTACCATTAATCAAAACTCTAAACAAGTAGGTCTTTGTCGGGCGTAACCCGACAATTCAAAACTTATGTATTAATTAGACAACGCTTTACCTTCTTTAGTAAAAGACTTTTTAAGCAAAATTGGAACTAAAACAGAAGAAACAATAATCAATAAAATTACAGAAGTAAAATATTTAGATTCAATCAAACCAACAGAAAGCCCTTTTGTGGCAACAATAAGAGCAACTTCCCCACGAACCATCATTCCATAACCAATTTGCAAAGATTCTTTTCCGTTGAAGCCTAAAAGTTTTGAAACTCCTGAACATCCAATAATTTTAGAAATACATCCAACAATTACAAATGCAATTGCAAACCACAAAAGTGTCGAATCCATTCCAGAAAGATTTGTTTTTAAACCGATGCTAGCAAAGAAGATTGGGCTAAAGAACATGTAAGAGTTAATATCAATTTTTGATTCCATGTAAGAAGCATCAGAAAGGCTACACAAAACTATACCAGCAATGTACGCCCCTGTAATATCTGCAATTCCAAAGAATTTTTCTGCTGCATAAGCAAAAATTAAAGCTACACCAAGAGCGTAAATTGGAATGCGTCGTGAATGTGGGTGGCGTTTATCATACCAAGAAAAGAATTTATAAATAATGAATCCGCCAACAATTGCACAAACAAAAAAAGCTAAAATCTTTAAAATAATTGCAAGATATCCGCCAGAACCAGAACTAACACCCAAAACAATTGTCAAAACAATAATTCCAATTACATCATCAATAATTGCGGCACTTACAATTGTTTGTCCTACATCTGTTCTAATTTTTCCAAGTTCTTTTAAAACTGCAACAGAAATACTAACAGAAGTTGCTGATAAAATTGTACCAATGAACATTGACTTAAAAAAGTTTAATGTTCCAAAACCGTCAAAGCCCCAAAAACAAAGTGCCATAATCGTTCCCATTATAAAAGGAACAAAAACACCCATACAAGCAATAATTGTAGATTTAATTCCCGATTTTACTAGTGATTTTAGGTTTGTGCTTAATCCGGCAGAAAACATTATTAAAATTACGCCAATTTCGGCCATGTATGTAATAAATTTGTTTGCTTCGTTGTAAATTACGTTTGTTTCTACTCCACCAAAATTATGAAACCAAGGAATAAAACGCAACAAAAGACCTGCAAGAATCATTCCAACAACTTGTGGAATACCAACTTTTTTTGTAAGAACACCAATAAATTTTGCAGCAATAACAATTACACCAACCGAAAGTAAAATGTGCAAAATGATTTCTGAATTTGAAACTGTACCTTCCATTTTTTCTAGACCTTTTTATATGATACGCCATTATAATTCTCTTGCAAAAGAATAGCAATACTATGCGTTTTTATGCATTTTTTGCAATATGATGTTTTTTTCTGCAATTTTTTTTTGAAAATTATAGCCATTTTAATTTCGATTCACTATAATTTTTTTATGATTATTGATTTTCACGCACATATTTTCCCGCCAAAAATTGCAGAAAAAGCAACAAAATCTATTGGCGATTTTTATAATTTGGAAATGTCTTATATTGGAACTCCTGAAGAACTTGTAAAAAGTGGTTCTAAAATTGGGGTTTCAAAATACATTGTTCACTCTACTGCAACAAAAGCAATGCAAGTTGAATCAATTAACAATTATATTATTGATGAATTAATTGATTATCCAGAATTTGTTGGTTACGGAACAATTCATCCTGATTATGATAATTTTGAAAACGAACTTAAACGTATTAAAGCTGAAGGTTTGCGTGGTGTAAAACTTCACCCAGATTTTCAATTGTTCCAAATTGATAGTCCTCGTATGGATGCAATTTACGAAGTTATTACCGAATTGGAATTGCCTGTAATTGTTCACGCTGGCGACAAAAGATATGATTTTTCTGGACCAAAACGAATTGCCCATGTTTTAGAAAAACATCCAAAAATTGAACTTATTGCGGCTCACTTTGGCGGTTATTCTGAATGGGAAAATTCAATGGAACATCTTGTAGGAAAAAAAGTTTGGTTTGATACATCGTCATCTTTGTTTAGTTTGCCTGTTGAAACTGCAAACAAAATGATTCGCGATCACGGCTACGAAAAATTCTTATTTGGTTCAGATTTTCCAATGTGGGATCACGAAGGCGAACTTGAACGTTTTAATAGATTAGATTTAACAGCCGAAATGCGAGATGCAATTTTGTACAAAAACGCACTCCGACTTTTGAAAGAAGAATAGAATATTTTCTCCTGTCATTGCGAGGAGTTTATTTTTGGCCGATGTGGTAATCCAGTTAATTAGTGTTCATTTACACACTAGACTGCCACGACCTAAAGGGCTCGCAGTGACGGTGATATTGTGTCATTGTCGGGATTGACCCAAGAATCTTTCCCGACAATTTTTGTGTTAGTTCAAACCTTCCAAATATGCTTTTGTAAAGATTCTATCTGGCAAAGGTTCAAAAGAAAGATCAGAAATTACCTGTTGAGTTTGTTCCCCAGGATTTAATTCATCACGAATAATTGTTTGATATCCCACATAGCCTTTTTCTGTTTTTGCATATTTTGGAATTAAAACTGTACTCATAAGTCGTCCCGAAGCACTAAAATCAGCTTTTTTAAGCAACAATTTTATATCTTTTCTAATGTAAAAATCAGATTTTTCGTAAGCTGGCAAAGAAGTTATAGCTTCCAAAGAAATTACATAAACATCGTATTTTCCAAGTTTTTCTTCTCTTAAACCAGTTACTTTGTAGTTTTTTCTAAAAGAATCATTGTCGTTAGACATATCATCAACTTTAATGTCAGAATCTCCAATTGCTTCTTTTAATGAAGAATGGGAAAATTTTCGGCTAATTGGATCATAAGACCAAATGTTGTCGCCTTCTTTTAAATAACCATTTCCTTTGTCTGCTTCTGGAAAAAGTTGAACCATAGTAAACATATCTTTATCTATACGTTCAAAAAACTTAAACTGAAGATTTTCTTTTGGTTTTCCAGGTTTTTCAACTACCAAAGAAACTGTACAAGAATAATCACCTTTGTACGCAAGTTGATTATTTGCTTCATCAATAATTTTAAATGCTTTATCTGCATCTGCTTCAGAAACTTGCCCAAAAGCAGAAACGCAAATCATCAAAAACAATCCTAAAAATAAATTTTTTTTCATATTATCCTCTTATCTCAACGCTTGTGCTGGCGAAAGTCTACTTACACTTTTTGAAGTTCCACGCACAGCAATAATTGTAAGTAAAATCATTATAATGTATTTTCCAATCATTGAACCTACAGAAATTTCATAAGTTAAATGATTGTTTTTCATAAAGAATGAGAATGCGTCAAAATTAATTTGAATGCTACAAACGCATGTCATAAAAATTAATGCAACAATTACACCAACAATTGCACCAATTAAAGAAAGAATAACTGCTTCTGTTGTAAACAATTTTCCAGTTTGCTTTCCTGTCATTCCAACAGCACGCATTGTTCCAATTTCTTTTATTCTTTCGTACATTATCATTCTGTAAGTGTTAGAAATTCCAACCATTACAATCAACATAATTACAATCAAAATCATTGTTGTAACGCTATGAACAATTGAAACAATTTGTCCCAAAACAGGAACTGCATCGTTTAAAGAAGCAACAACATAAATAGTTTCTGGAATTAAGTTGTTTATAGACTGCTTTCTAATTTTTCCTGCAATATTATTTGGAGCTTCTTTTTTTGCTTGAATTCTGTCTGTAACAGGTTTTCCTGTTGCACGGATTGCATCTTCAATTTGTTGTGCATAATAATCTTGTTTTTCATTTTCAACAAAAACAGAAAGACAGTTGTACTCGTTTGGTTTCATTTCCATTGTTTCATTAATAGATTCAATTGGTGCGTAAATCATTATTGAATTCATAATAGAATCATCTTTAATAATTAACGAAACAGTAAATTCAGCAACATTTTTTTGTCCAGTAACAGTTGTTGTAGAATACAAAACAACATCTCCAATTTGAACATTTAATGAATCTGCTGTTTTTTTTGTAATTACCAAAGAATATGGTTTGTAAATATCTTCAATATTTCCTTCAAGAACAATAAAAGAATCAATTAAATGAGTTTCTTTTTGATAATTACAACCATTTATGTTTGTATCAACTTTTTTGCCATTAAAAATAACAGTTCCACCACTTTGTGTTCTACAAGCATAATATTCATACTGAATTCCGCTATTCAAAAAAACATTTTCAATAAATTCTGGCTCATCAATAATAAACTGATATTTTTTTACAATTTCTCCATCTTCACCAGTTTGATGTTTTACCCCTTGAACCATTACATTTCCACCGTTCATTTGAACAATGTGTTCCACAAGATTTTTCATTGCTCCAGAGGCAATTCCATCAATTGCAGTTACAATAAAAAATCCAAAACTAATTGCCAAAGCCAACATCAAAGAACGGCGCTTTTGTCTTGTTAAGTTTTTTAACGCCAATAAAACTGTTGTTTTCATATTTGACATTTTACCCATATTACGCATCCCCCTTTGATAAAGCTTTTAACGGCGTAATTTTTAGTGCCGAAGAAACAGGATAAAGGTTTGCCAAAATTGTTCCAACCAAAATAATAATCATTGTGCTAACAAAGTTTCCTACAGTTGGAATAAAGGAAATTGAACCGCCACCCAAAATCATTTTAGCAATATCATCAGAAACTGTAAAATTGCATAAATTCAAAACACCCATAACAACCAAAGACAAAATTGTCCCCACAATTTCTGCACCCAAAGTTAAAGTTATAGATTCACAAAAGAATAATTTACGAACAAAAGATTTGTTTGCACCAATTGCACGCATTGTTCCAATTTCGCCAGTGCGTTCCAAAACAGAAATAACCATTGTGTTCATAATGATAATAAAAACAACAATTGCCAAAATAATAATCAAAACTGTAAAAAGGCTAGAAATACTTTCTACAGAAGAAGTAAATGTTCCAGCCGCATGAGCCCAATTACGAGCAACCGCTTGCACGCCAGCAGCCGCAAATTTGTTATTCAAATCTTCAATTACAGCGTCAATTTCAACATCACTCATGCCTTTTTCACAGCGAAGCAAAATATAATGCCAAGCCCCATCATCAGTTTTGTTCAATTCATCACGCAACGTTGTATCGCCAAGAATATCATCAAAAGAAACATCACCAGAAGTTACAATTTCGCTTCCAAAATCGTCGCTGGCAAATAAATCATCATCACTACCAAACAAATCATCTTCCGAAGAAGTTGAAAAATCAAAATTAATTTCATCTGGCAATTCTTGAACAAAATTTGCACCGTAAGTTAAATCTGCAAAAGCACGAGCCAACGAAGGATCTGCGTAAATAATAGAATACATTGCAGAATTTTCATCTGGCTGATTATAAAAACCTACAATTTTTGCTTCACGAATTAAAGTTTGCATAGAAACACCAGAAATATAAATTGTCTGATTTAATTGCATTTCTGATTTATAATATTCGTAAAAATTCTTCTTTAATCGTTCATCAATAAGAATTTCGTTTGTTCCAGGTGCTGGATATCTTCCTTCTGTAATTTTCTGATTTGGAAACATCTTAAAGTAAGCATCCGACTCACCAGCAAACATATAAAAAACAGGAATTTTCATCATATCTTGGTCTTCAAGCAAAAACTCATCGCTTTCCATCAAAATCCCTTGTGTAGTTACAATGTTTGATTTTTGCAAAATACCAGAAGTTTCACTAATGATTTTTTCTGCAGCTTTTACATCTGGCAAGGCTGGAATTTGTTTAACTTCCATAACATTTGCCAAATCTGTAATTCCAAAAAGGTCCATAAAAACGCCATTAGGAATTGGAGCCGAAACAATAATATCAGCAGTGTAATTTGCTCTAAAATCTTTTTCCATTCCGTGGTTTACAGACTCAATAAAACCGTTGCCAACTTGAACAATCATCATACCAATTGCAATAAAAAGCCCAATAATGATTGTTTTTGATTTTTGTTGGCGTAAATTATTAATTGCAAGCTTAAAAATTACACCCATTTATTAAGCCTCCAAATCGTATGTGTCGCTACCAGTTTTGTGTTCGTCCAATTTAATTTGTCCGTCAAAAATATGAATAACGTGATCACACATTTGAACAATACGTTTATCGTGAGTTGAAAAAATAAAAGTTGTTTGCAAATCTTTATCATTGTTCAATTCTTTCATCAAAGACAAAATTTGTTTTGAATTTTCAGAGTCTAAGTTTGCAGTTGGTTCGTCTGCCAAAATTACAGGAGCTTTTGTTACCAAAGCACGAGCAATTGCAACACGCTGACGTTGTCCACCAGAAAGTTCAGAAGGTTTGTGCTTTTCCCAATCAGAAAGTCCAACTTTTTCCATTAAAAAACGAATCCATTCATCTTTTTCTTTTTTAGAAAAATTATCAACAGGACATTTTGCACTATTTTTTGAATTTAACAAAAGTGGAAACTGAATATTTTCGTAAACGTTCAAAACTGGAATTAAGTTAAATGTTTGGAAAATAAAACCAATGTGAGAACGACGCAATCCAGTAATTCTTTTGTCTAATTTATTTGGGACTTTATTTTTTCCTTTGAATTCAGAATTTTGACCATCGCCATTTAATTTGCCAGAATCAGAAAAAGTTTTAGACAAATCATAACCTTCGTAAACGTCAACTCCATCAATTACAAGTTTTCCGCTAGAAGGTAAATCAATCAAACCAATCATATTCAAAATTGTTGATTTTCCCGAACCAGAAG
>JAGARY010000014.1 GCA_017622055.1 Treponema sp.
GGTTTTAAACAGATTTGCCGCACAACTTACAGCATAAAATAATTTTGGAGTTTAAAAAATGCAAAATAAAGAATATGAATATTTAGATTTATTAGGAAAAGGATTGGACCCATATCAAGAAAAAGCTTGTTGTCGCACAGAAAATACAATTATTGCAGCGGGGGCCGGTTCTGGAAAAACCCAAGTTTTGGCTTCCAGATTTGCTTGGCTTGTTATGTCAAAAAACATTCCTGCAAATAAAATTCTAACTTTAACATTTACAAACAAAGCGGCAGCAGAAATGTACCAAAGAATTTATCAATCTTTGGTTGAGTTGTCTAAAAATCCAAAAACTCCAGCAAAAGAAAAAGCTCGTGCAAAACAAGCAATTGAAGATTTTTCGGAAGTTCACATTCAAACACTAGATTCATACTGTAAAAACATAGTTTCTCAAGCAGCAAATCGCTATGGCATTTCTCCAGATTTTTCAATTGGTTCATCAGATTCAGATTTGCAACTTCAAGCACTACAATTTGTTTTAAAACACAGAGAAAATCCAACAATCCATTATTACCTTGCAGATTCAGATTTACAAGATTTTGCACAACAGTATTTTTATGCACCTGTAAATAAATTTACAACTTTAGCTCAACCAAACAATTTTTTTACAGAAGGTTTTTACAAACAACTAAAAGAAATTGTTAGAGTTTGGAATGAAAAAACCAAAACTTTAAAAAACATTCCTTCAGAATTGGAAAATCACCTTGCTGCAATTGAAGATCAAAAAACTGTACCTTTTGCTAATGATTTAAGAACTCTTATAAACAATTTTCCAGAAATTCCAACAATTGATGAAACAAAACTTTTGGAAGAAATTCAACCAAAATCTTTCGACATAAAACCCTCTGCAGAAAATTCAATTTTACATCAAATAGAAATTGTTTCTGATTGGATAAGTTCCATTTCTCATTTTGATTTTGGAAGAAAATCTAAACTAAATTCAGAAATAAAAGAATATCAAAGTTTAATTACCAACGACGTAATTTTGTTCGGCAGTTTGTCATTTTTCAAAGAATGCATATACACAAAAAATTTCTTTGAACTTTTAGATGATTTTTCTAACCAAGTAAACGAAACAAAAAGAAAAACAAGTTCACTTTCTTTTGCAGATGTTTCTGCTTTAGCAATTAAAGTTTTACACGAACAAAAAGATATTCTTATTCAAGAACAAAATGCATACAACAAAATAATGATTGACGAATTTCAAGACAACAACAAATTAAATCGTGATTTATTGTTTTTACTTTCACAAGATCAAGAAGGAAAATTAAATTCCCAAAAACTATTCTTTGTAGGAGATGAAAAACAATCAATTTATAAATTCCGTGGAGCAGATGTTTCTGTTTTTAATGAATTAAAAAATGATTTGAACACTACCCCACTCCAAATGATTTACAATTACCGTTCAAATAATTCATTACTTTCGTCCTTTAATCAACTTTTTTCCGAAACTTCAGAAAACAATGATAATTCACATACAGCAATTTTTTCTGCAATTTCCGACGATTCATTTGAAGCAACATTCCCATTAGAATCTCACGCAAAAAAATCAGTTATAACAGACGAAGGCAAACGAATTGAATTAGAAAAAGAAATCTTAGATGAAAAAAAAGTAAACGCCCATATTTGCATGCTCAACGAAGAATTCCTTGAATCAGAATCTTCAAATAAAAACGCAGTTTCAGAAGATTATCTATCAAAAGATAATCAAATTGCATATTTTATTGCAAAAAAAATAAAAGACATTTACACAGAAAAAAAACAAAACAAAGAACAAATTCAATATTCCGATTTTGCATATCTTGATAAATCTAGAACAAACAGAAGATACATTAAAAATTGGCTTAATCATTTTGAAATTCCTTACGTTCTTGATGCCCAAGGCGATTTATTTTCGGAAGCCCCAATAAATGACATTTTTAGTTTCTTTAGATTATGCGTTTACCCTTCTGATGAAATGGCTTATGCAACATTCCTTCATTCTCCATTTGCAAAACTTTCATTAGAAAGCGTAAATGCAATTTTGGCAATTTCAAAAGAAGAAAAAGATTCACAACAATCAATTTGCTTTGACGAATCATTAACAGAAAAAATAAAATCTTCCATTTCTTCTTTAGAATTTACAAATTACCAAAATGCAAAATCATTTTTTACAGAAAATAGACACAAAGTTTTAAGTGAACCACTTACAAAATCTCTTACAATGCTTTGGTATAACACTGGTTATTACTACGAAACACTTCAAAGCACAAAAACTAATCTTTTAGCAGAACAATATGATTTACTTTTTGAACTTGCCCGCCAATGCGACGTAGATTCAAAAAATGTAGCGTGGTTTGTAGATCAACTTGCAGAGCTTCGCGAAAAAGAAAAATCATCTTTTTCAACTTCCGAGGATGACGAAGAAATAGACATAAAAGACATCAATTATCCAATTGAAAAACCTGATGCTGTTCAAATTATGACAATTCACAAAAGCAAAGGTTTGCAATTTAAACACGTTTTTATTCACGGTTGTATGGGAAAACCAAAGGCAGCCTCCTCAGAAAGTTTCTATGAAACAGAAAATTTTGGAATTTCTTTACGCCCAAAAGATGGAAAAAATTATTTTTTTGAAAAAAACAGAGATTTAGAAAATGCAAAACAACTTGCAGAATTCAAAAGAGTAATTTACGTTGCAGCAACTCGTGCAGAAGACGATTTTTACATGTTAGGAAGTTGGAAACTAACAAAAGAAGATAATTCCGAAACTCAATCTTTAATGCAAGGAATAATTCGATCTTACTATCCTGACGCAAAAAATCCTGATGAAAAATTAAAAGGAATTATTCAATACACAGATAACGCACCTTTTGATTTTACATCAATTGAACCAGTTACAACAAAAGAAGCATACACAAAAACAAATGAAAAAACTTCTGATGATTTTTATTCAAATCTGTTTGAAAATTACAACACCACACAAACGCTCAAAACAGATATTCTTGAATCAAACAGAAAATCACCTTCTGATTTTGGAAAAGAATATTATGAAAAACACAAAAATGATTCAATAAAAACAGATGTTTCAGAACAAAAATCAGAAAATTATTTTGACACTTCTTCGGCAAAAGAAAATTCAGAAGTTTCAGATGGCAACGTAAGTTCCAGTTCTTTTCAAAAAAATGATTATGGAACAATTGCTCATGCATACTTAGAAGCTTACGCTCTTGGTCAAGATGTTCAAAACTTTTCACCAGCACAAAAACTATTCAAAGATTTGTCTGATGAAAAAATTGAAAAAACAAAAACCGAATGTAGAGATTTTTGTACTATGTTTGAAAACAGTCAACTTGGAAAACAATTCCTTGCTTGCAAAAATGCAGAAGATTTTTATAAAGCAGAATACGGTTTTAGGTTATATCACGAAAAAACAATTTTTACAGGCTCAATTGACTTAGTCTTCAAAAATCAAAATGGAAAATACACAATTGTAGACTACAAAACAGACGAAAAAATTGAACCAGAAGTTCATAAACAACAACAGCAAATCTACAAAATTGCCGCAACACAATTGTTAAAATGCAATCCAGAACAAATAGAATGCTACTTGTTCTACTTGCTCCATAACAAAGAAGTAAAATTAGATTTGTAAAACTTAGAAACCCTAATTAATCAACGACATTGGATTTACTGTTTTACCATTTTTGTAAACAGTCCAATGCAAGTGTGGACCTGTACTTTGACCTGTGCTACCAACACGACCAATAACAGTGTTTGTATAAACAAAATTGCCTTTTTTACAAGTGATTTTGCTCATGTGAGCATACAAAGATTTGTATCCAGAATGATGTGTAATAATTACGTAATTTCCATAAACAGCACTGTATCCAGTTGTTGTAACTTTTCCATCAAGGGCAGCATAAATTGGCGTTCCCTGACTTGTTGCCATATCAACACCACTATGGAACGTACGTTTTCCAGTATTAAATGGAGAATCACGCCAACCATAAGGAGAAGAAAGCCAATATCTAGATTTTAAAGGATTGTGGAATAAATCGCCATTAATTTCTTGACGAGTTACCCAGTCTAATTCTGCATCTGGAACAAAAATCATTGTTCCAGCCTTAAGAGCTACGGTTTTGTCAATATTATTAACAAGAGAACATTTTTCTAAATTAACAGAATATTTTTCAGCTACTGAAGATAAATTTTCACCATCTTCTTTTACTGTA
>JAGARY010000162.1 GCA_017622055.1 Treponema sp.
GAATTTTACCAGAATCAAAATATATTGATTTATCTATCTCATACAATAAACAACAGAGTTTAGAAAAGGCTAATCCTACAGTAAGAATTTCAACTCCAATTTGTTTTGATGATGCTTTTACAGATGTAATGCGACCAATGTTTTTAAATGGAGCTGAATTATTTGTAAACATAACAGACGATTCTTGGTCAAAAACTAAATCTAGTGAATATCAACATTTTGTAATTGCTTCTTACAGAGCCATTGAATACAGAACTACATTAGTTCGTTCTAGTAATTCGGGTTATTCAGTTGTAGTTAATCCTCAGGGAAAAATTATTGCTGATCAACCACTTTTTGAAGCCTCCGCTCTTACTTACAACGTTCCAATTTACCAAAGAAAAATGACAACTTACGCAAAATTTGGAAATTGGCTTCCTTACACTTTTATTGGCCTATTCTTTTTGTACGCATTTTACATGATAAAAACTTTCTCATACTCAGATTACATTCCAAGTCATCGTAAAATAAAATTAAAATCCAAAAAGAAATCAAAAAAGAAAAAATAAGTCAATATCAAAAACAAAGAAATTTAACACAAGCATAAAATATTTTTTTGTCAAGAAAAATAGTTTAAAAAATTCATTCTTTTTTTTGTTAAAATCCATTGTATAACTTATATTTAGTGTTGTATTATATAGATATACACAAAAAGTACACTATATATAACAAACAGAAAAAAGAGGTTTTTATGCGTTGTCCATCTTGTGGAAACATAGACGATAAAGTCCTTGAATCAAGAACAATGGCTAACGGCGAAAGCATAAGAAGAAGACGGGAATGCTTAGCCTGCGGAAACCGTTTTACAAGTTACGAGCGAATAGATGAAAAACCATTTATGGTAATAAAAAGGGATGGACGTAGACAACCTTTTGATAGATTAAAACTTGATAAAGGAATTGAACGTGCATTGGAAAAAAGACCAGTTTCAACATCCATGGTTGAACAAATTGCAAACGACATTGAAGATCTTGCAATTATCAAAGGAAAAGAAACACGGGAAATTTCCACATCAGATTTGGGCGAACTTGTATTAGAAAAACTATATACAATAGACAAAGTTTCCTACATCCGATTCGCTTCGGTTTACAGAAACTTTGAAAACTTAGAAGAATTTATTGAAGAAGTAAAAAAAATAGAAAAGAGGGGAAAAAACAATGAGTGATCAATCATTCTTTCCAGAGTGGAGAAACTTTTTAGGTTCTAGTTCTGACAGTGAAACTACAGGTTTTTTAAAATCTGTAGTAAAGCGTTCAGGTGAAATTGCAACTTATGACAGAACAAAAATTGAAAAAGCTATTGAAAAGGCTATCGAAGCTGTAGAAAAACAGAAAGATCCAGACAGAGCAGCTGCATTAACAGACAAAGTTGAAGAAAAATTAAGACTTCAACTTGCAGGTACAAGAGCTCATTCAATTCCAGCAATTGAAGAAATTCAAGATATTGTAGAAAGTGTACTCATTGAAGAAAAACAAGTTGAAGTTGCAAAAGCTTACATTCTTTACAGAGCTCAACACGAAGCAGTTCGCGATGCAAAAAAACTTATGGTAGACATTAACAAAACAATGGATGGATACCTTGGTCAAAGCGACTGGCGCGTAAACGAAAACGCAAACGTAAACTTTTCCCTTGGAGGATTAATCCTTCACAACTCAGGAACAATTACTGCAAACTATTGGTTAAATAACATTTATTCAAAAGAAGTTGCAGAAGCTCACAAAACAGCAGCATTCCATATTCATGACCTTTCTATGTTCTCTGGATATTGTGCTGGATGGTCTTTAAGACAATTAATTCAAGAAGGTTTGGGCGGAGTTCCAGATAAAATTACATCTACTCCAGCAACTCACCTTACAACATTGGTAAACCAAATTGTAAACTTCTTGGGCATTATGCAAAATGAATGGGCTGGTGCTCAAGCATTCTCTTCATTCGATACATATTTGGCTCCTTTTGTAAGAGCAGATAAATTATCAGAAAAACAAGTTCGTCAATGTATTCAAAGTTACATTTACGGTGTAAATACTCCAAGCCGTTGGGGAAGCCAAGCACCATTTACAAATATCACAATGGACTTAGTTTGTCCTGATGACTTAAAAAACAAAAAAGCAATCGTTGGTGGAAAAGAACAAGATTACACTTACGGCGATTGTCAAAAAGAAATGGATGTAATTAACAAAGTATTCATTGAACTTATGATTGAAGGTGACGCAAACGGTCGTGGATTTGCCTACCCTATTCCAACTTACAATATTACAAAAGATTTTGACTGGGAAAGCGAAAACGCAAAATTATTGTTCACAATGACAGCTCAATACGGAACTCCAAACTTCCAAAACTTTGTTAATTCAGATTTAAATCCTTCTGATGTTCGTTCTATGTGTTGTCGTTTACAATTAGACAAACGTGAATTACGTCGTCGTGGTGGTGGATTGTTCGGTGCAGACGAATTTACAGGTTCAATTGGTGTTGTAACAATCAACTTGCCACAAATTGGTTACCTTGCAAATTCAGAAGAAGAATTCTACAAACGCCTTGATTATCTTATGGATTTAGCAAAAGAAAGCCTTTGTACAAAACGTAAAGTAATTCAAAAACTTTACGATGGCGGACTTTTCCCATATACAAGACGTTACTTAAAAACATTAACAAACCACTTTAACACAATTGGTTTATGTGGAATGAACGAATGTTGTCAAAACTTCCTTGGAAAAGAATATGATATTTCTACTCCAAAAGGAAAAGCGTTTGCAGAAAATGTACTTCAACACATGAGAGAAAGAATGCAAGATTATCAGGAAGAAACAGGTGATTTATTCAACCTTGAAGCAACTCCTGCAGAATCTACATCATATCGTCTTGCAAAACA
>JAGARY010000163.1 GCA_017622055.1 Treponema sp.
AACTCTAAAATCAAATGTGCTTCGGAAGAAACAATTTCTTTTAAATATTGAATTTCTTCATCAGAATAACCATAAATATCTTCCCATTTTTTTTCTGGAAGATAACATGTTGCGTGTTTAAAACAAAGTTTTTCATCAGGAGTTTCAATATATACTTTTACAATTCCGTCTGTCATTTCTGAATGTACAATTTCAGTTTCATCATTTAGAGTCATAAATGGATACATCATATTTCATCCTCCCCATAAAAAGTCAATGAGAAAATTTCAATTTTCGATTTGACTTTTTATGCTGTTTTGTCACAAAGTGAAAAACAGCAATATATATGTAGTTTGCAACGCAAACTATTAAAGATAAAAACTGACAATATTTCTGGCAGTTTTTATCTTACCTCCTCCAATAAATATACACTGTTTTTCATGTTTTTACTATGAAAAGATAATAGTAAAATCTATTTTTTTTGATATAAAATAAATTACTGTCTTGTAAGAAGCGATTCAATTAAATCATCAATTGTTTTTCTGTTGAATTTATTTAATCTCTTATATTTATCAATATACACTGAATAATCTGAATTAACAAACGTAGATTTTTCATCACTTTTAAAATCACCAAACACAAGATACTCAACAGAAACGCCTAGAGCAGTTGCAATTTTCACAGCATTTTCAACTCCAGGCTGAACTTTTTTTCCAAAAAGATATTTATCAAGAGTGTTTTTACTAATTCCTGTTTTTATTGATAGTTCTTTCATTTGGATATCTTGAAAATCCATTTCGAACTTAACATTTTCTGCAAATCCCATTACATATATTTTAGTCATAAAAGGCGTAAAAACATTTGACAAACGTAATATGTGGTGTATAATATTTTTATAACGTCATATTTTACGTATCATAGTAATATATGACGTATTTTTTAGTTAAGGAGAATTTACTTATGGCAAAAGACAAAAACGTTGCTGAAAAAGTTGGAGCTGGTGTTGGGGCAACAGTAGGTGCAGGAGGTGCAATTGCTGGTGCTGGAGCAGCTATTACAGCATTAGGAACAGGGACTGGTGCAGCCGCTATCACTTCTGGATTGGCAGCGATAGGTGGTTCAATGTTAGGAGGAATTGCGGTTGTAGCTGCAGCTCCAGTAGCAGCGGCGGCAGGCTTAGGAGCTGTCGGTTATGGAATTGCAAAATCTGCAAAAAATAAACGAAAATTGGAAGAAGAAAATAAACGTTTAAAAGCTGAATTAGAAAGTAAAAAATAAATATAATAATTCAAATAAATATAATAAATCAAAGGCGAAAGTATAAAATATTTTTCAACAAAAAATTTACTTTCGCTTTTGATTTTTTATTCAAACTTCTTCAATAATTCTTTCATCCACTGGTGGTCGGCGGAATCTGATTCTGCCAATTTTACAGCGGCAAGAACTGCAAGCCATTTGTTTAATTCATCTTCTGAAGTTCCAGCAAAATTTTCCCAAGCTGATTTGTAAAAATAATACCAAGCAACACGACTTTTGTTTAAATCTTCTAGATTTGTTCCTGGCATTGGGGCAACACTTTTATAAATTAAAAGTGTTCTTGCAACATCTAGCAAAGGAGAATCACACATTGTATCGCACCAATCAATTACTCTGTATTCCCCACTTTCTGTAATGATGATGTTTGCAGGATGTAAATCTGAATGACAAACGCTTGTACCCTGTGGAAGTGAATCTAAAATTTTTAGAACATGATTTTTTTCTGCATCATCAAGAAATGAACTTTGCAAAATTCTTTCTTTCATCACATCATGACCAGAAGGAAAATCTTTGCCTTCAAATTTTGAAATTTTGTATTGAAGTTGTGCCATAATTTGAGCATTTTCTTTTATATCAAAATCTGCACCTTGCACAAACATTTTTTCTAGCATTGTTTGTCCGCGAATATTTTCCATTATAAAACCACGTCCACGTTCATCATTTACGCGTTCTAAAATTTTTGGTGCACCAAGAGCAATTGCAACTTTTGATGAAGTACATTGAATTTCACTTTCTATACAATAGTCATTTTTATCATCATGAAAACACTTAAAAATAGTTCCGTTTCCAAGGTCGTAAATATCAGCGGTTCCACCTTTTGCAATTAGTTTTTGTTCCATAATTTGTACCTTTTTAATTATTATTCTGTCTTTTTTTCATTTTACACCAATTTACAAATCCGTAAATATCATTTACTAAAAAAGCGACAAAACAAACAACTACAGAAATGTATTTTGCATCATAAATGCTGGCCAAAATCCATAAAATGATTAAGACGATTGATTTGTTTCCGTTGTAAGGATTTTTGAGCCAAGAAATTAGTGCAAAAATTGACATTGGCATTGTCATTCCAAGGTATGTAATCATTTCGCCGTAATATGTAAAAGAAAATGAAATAATTCCATAAAGCAAACTGAACAAAACCATTAAAAATTGTCCAAAGCCCACTCCTTCGCGCATATCAACACCTGCAATTGCTAAAAGTGTTTAATCAAACCAAGAGTGACAGAAGGATGAATAAGTGAATACTTTGTGCTCCACACTTAAATACCATTTATCAATATAAATGCAATGAAAAGTGATTTGTACCAAGTGTTTACTTTCCGTCAACCTCGTCCACAATGGTTTGTTTAAACACTTTGACAGATGAAGTGTGTTGATAAGCGTAAAGGAGAGGTCGCACGCAGAAGCGTGCTTACCGAGTTTTTGCT
>JAGARY010000164.1 GCA_017622055.1 Treponema sp.
GAAGAATATGAACGGGCCAGCAAACAGCGAAATACATTTATTGTCATTGGTTCTAAACGTCTGCAGGAAATTGGTAACGACGTAGAAAATGCAAAGCGCAGAATGGAAGACAAGCAACGTGAATATAATAATCTTTCTGAAATTGAAACATCAAACTATGGTGTTGAATTTATTCCGTTCTACAGAGATCGCTATCGTGATGTTGCAAACGTCAAAATTGATGAAGCAAAAAACAAAGTTGAAAAACAATCAGAAAATCTTCGTAACGTTTTCTTGCATGATTTTGTTGCAGAGCTTAATGAAAAAATAATTACGGCAAAGGAAGAGATTGCGGTAATCAATTCTGAACTAAAACGCATCCCATTTGGTCGTGATATATATCAGTTTAAAATGGAAGAAAAATCTGATCGTGAAGTATTCTTTACTATTTGTAAAAATCTTGAACTGTATTCGGAAAGCCCAGATTTATTTACAGAACGGACTGTAAGTGATGAAAAACTTGCTGATGATGTTCAAGCTTTCTTAAACAAAATTCTTGATACAGAACAAGAAGAAGATTATTCAGATTACAGAAATTATTTTACTTATGATATGACAATCAGAAGTCGCATCGGTGAAGAAGAATCAGAAATGGACTTATCCAAAAAACAAGGTTCCGCAAGTGGTGGTGAAAAACAAACGCCATATTTTATAGTTCTTGCAGCAAGTCTTATGCAATTCTATCCTAAGGATGTATGTTGTGCACGTATTGCGTTTATTGACGAAGCATTTTCTGCATTGTCAAAGGAACGAATCGAGCAAATGGTAAAATTCCTCGAAGACAATAATTTCCAGGTTTTCTATGCAGCTCCTCCAGAAAAAATCAACAGTATTGGGCAGCATATTGATAATACAGTTTCCCTTTATTCACAAGGAAAGTATACAAAACCTATTGAAGGTTCGTGGTATTCTGGGAGTGCGATTAAATAATGATTAATTCAAATATACAAAAACATATATTGCAGAGGCTTCTAACAAAATATGAATCAAGCAAGACTTATAAAGGTACGAATTTATTACTACAAAATTTCTCAATAAAGCCTACTGATATTTTCAAAGAATATGATAAGGATTCAACAGATATCAATGCAATTGAAGACTTTGAAAAAGAATGTAACCTGCTTGAATCAGAAAAATTAATTCAGCTTGATTGGAAATATGAACGAATCATAAGAATTAATGCTATCGCTACAACTGAAAACTGGAAAAAGATTCGTACAATTCTTGAAGTTAAAGATAAAAAACAACAAAAACAGGATGAAATAGATTTTTATACTTCTTTCTATGAAGATATAAACTCCGAGCAAATTGTAAAAGATTTTTGCAAACACCAGATTGAGCGCTTAGAAAATGATAAAAAAGCCGAATATCTTCAGGAAGATTCAAAAAATATTATTTCTCTTTTAGATTTTATTTTGAAAAACAAAAATGAAATTCTAGAGCGAGAATTATCAATTTCTGTATTAGCAAATTCCAAAACATGGGAAGGAAAATACAAACGAAAAGTGTTAAAAATTTTACGACAAAGCGGATATTTTGATTCCCTAATAGAAAAGTTTTCTGACGAAAAAGAGATAAACAAAGTTATTCTTGAAGAATGTAATGTATATTCCAATCCTTCTTATGTGTACTTTAAAGGAAATGGAAAGATAACTTTTGAAAATGGAGAATTTTTTACTGTTTATCCTGATATTCCATTTGCTCTCTATTCTCAATCTATAAGTAAAATAATGTCTTTTGAAATTGAAGATGCAAAAATCATGACAGTTGAAAATCTTACATCTTTTAATCGAATAAAAGAATCAGAAACATTCTTCATATTCTTGTCAGGCTATCACAATAGTGTAAAGCAGAAATTTTTAGAAAAAATTTATCAACAGAATTCAAATAAAACCTACTTTCATTTTGGAGATATAGATCCAGATGGATTTTTTATTCTAGAAAATCTTAAGAAAAAAACACATATAGATTTCAATCAATATAAAATGGGAATTGAAGAACTTGAAAAGTATTCTACATTTTCAAGAACTCTTGAAGACAACGATATAATTAAAGCAAAATCTCTAATTGAAAAAGGAAAGTTTGTAGAAATAATGAATTATATGCTCAAAAAAAATATAAAACTTGAGCAGGAAATAATTAGTTGTAAAGAATAATTTTAGAACTAATATCCTCTCAATGTGTGATTTTGAGATTTATTTTACTAAAAGAACCCAAAATACAGTAATTTACAGTACTGTAGAGGTGTATGAAGCATCCTACTCCAAAATCTTTGATGGGTGCTTTAGGTTAAATTAGTAATCTTTTTTGCCATAGAATAAGCTTTTGTGTATCTAAATTGAAATAATTCTGTAGAAGCTGTGAGAATTTTTTCTATGGCTTCGTGAATTTCTTTCATTACCCAAAACAAACTTTAAGTAACCACTTTAAGTACCCCTCACACAAACATGAGTTCATACAACTATTTCCAGATTGAAAATTCCCAAATTCTGTGATAAATTCAAAATATCTTGGCAGAAAGCCAATATTTTTACTTATTTAGTCTTATCTGAACTCATACCAAGAGTGTTTTTTTTAGACGTTACCCCGAAAAGCCCGACCGAAAGTTTTTTTCAAAAACTTTCGGGAACGCCCATATAAAAAATCAAAAAAAATTATAGTA
>JAGARY010000165.1 GCA_017622055.1 Treponema sp.
TATTTTGTTGTAATTGTTGTTGTTTGTAGGCTTTTATAGCACTTTTTTCACTTTCGCGAATTGTTTTGTATTCCAAATAATTTGGATTATTTTTTCGAATGCGTTTTAATTCAATAATTGCAATTGTGGAATGAGTAATAATTGAAATTGCAAAGTTTAAATAAATATACCATGGAATTGATAAAAACCATCTAACTGTTGTGGCGTTAAAAATTGTGATTGTAACGCAAAAAATTATGTAGATTGTTAATCCAAGAAAAAATAGTAATGATGAAAGTTTGGAAAAATCTTTTTTTAGGAATATAGAAACAATCAAAAAAATCGAAAATACAGGTAGAAGGTAAAATACAAAAAAGACAGGATTTTCAAATGCAATTTTATATGGAAATAAAAGAGTAACATTAGTTTCTGCTGAAAGTAAATTAATTTTGTCAATTGCAAATGGTGAAATAAATAAAACTATTAAAAATAATGATTGGATGATTGTTTTTGTGATATTTTTTGTGTTCATGATTTTCTTCTTTTATGTAATTTTGCGTATCTGTAATTATATAGTTTAATATTTTCTATTGCAATTCAATTGTGAAGAGTTTATTATTAGGAAGAGGTTAAAAATGAAAAACAGATTTGAAATTGGTGAAGCTTTAGAAACTGAAATTGTTGCAATTACAGATAACACAATTTTTTTAGATTTAAGTGCAAAAAGTGAAGGTGTTTTAGACAGAACAGAACTTGAAGACGATAACGGAAATGTTTCTGTAAAAGAAGGTGATAAAATTACAGTTTATTTTACTGGTGAAGTTCATGGAGAAATGCGTTTTACTACAAAAATTAGTGGTGGAAAAGCAGATAAATCGGTAATTGAAAATGCATATAAAAATGCAATTCCAGTTGAAGGAAAAGTTGAAGCAGAAATTAAAGGTGGATTTGAAGTAAAAATTGGAACTAGCAGAGCTTTTTGTCCATACTCTCAGATGGGATTTAAGAAAAAAGAAGAGCCATCATATTACGTAGGAAAAACTCTTTCTTTTGTAATTGTAGAATATAAAAATGATGGAAAAGATATTTTAGTTTCAAATAGAAAGATTGGCGAAAGTGAATATGCTCAGCAACTTGGAAAATTGGCAAGTCAGATTACAGAAGGAGCAATTGTTGAAGCAACTGTAGAAAGCTTAGAAAAATTTGGAGCTTTTGTAAACATTCAAGGGTTCAGAGCGTTACTTCCAATTAGTGAAATGTCTTTAGACAGAATTTCTGATGCTTCGGAAGTTGTAGAAGTTGGACAACAATTAAAAGTTCAAGTTTTAAAAACAGATTGGAAAAACGAACGTGTTAGCGTAAGTTTAAAATCATTAATGGAAAATCCTTGGGATTCTGTTAATGAAAAATTTTCTGTTGGAACAAAAATTGACGGTGCAATTAGCAGAATTGCAGATTTTGGATTGTTTGTAAATCTTGATAAAGGAATTGACGGCCTTGTTCATATTTCTGAATTAGAAGATGTTTCTGCCAACACAAATTTGCGTAAAGTTTACAAAGTTGGTCAAAAAATGAGCGTTGTAATTGAAAAAATTGATGCTAGTGAAAAACGCATTTCTTTAGTTCCTGCAACTTCAAAAGAACAAGATGAAACTGCTGCAAAATATCTTTCAAGCCAAGATGATGATGGAGACACTTATAATCCATTTGCGGCATTCCTTAAAAAATAAAAATGTGGAGAAATAAAAAGATTTTTTTATACTTGAATTATGATTTACAATAATATTCTTGATGCAATTGGGCATACGCCTTTAATTCAATTACAGCGAATTGTTACACCAGATATGGCTCGTGTTTTGGTAAAATTTGAAGGGCTAAATGTTGGTGGTTCAATAAAAACTCGTACAGCTTTGAATATGATTTTGGAAGCCGAAAAAAAAGGACTTTTAGATAAAAATTCTGTGATTGTTGAGCCAACAAGTGGAAATCAGGGAATTGGTCTGGCACTGATTGGTGCAGTAAAAGGATATAA
>JAGARY010000166.1 GCA_017622055.1 Treponema sp.
ATACTCTTTATTAATTGACTACATCAGAGAAAGCAAAAAACAGAATCCAAAAGCACCGTTAGAACAAGCAATTAATAAAGCATTACAAAATGGTGTTTTAAGTGAATATTTACAAAGAAAATCTACGGAGATTAAGAACATGCTCATAGCAGAATACAGTTACGAAACAGATATAAAAGTTCAACGCCGCGAAGCCTACAGAGAAGGCCTTGCCGAAGGAATTGAGCAAGGTATAGAACAGGGAATAGAGCAAGGGATTGAACAAGGTGCTGCAAAAACAAAAATTGAAACTGCTAAAAAGTTATTAATAGATAATTTACCAATTGAGCAAATCGCTAAATATACAGATTTACCTTTAGAAAAAGTAAATCAACTAAAACAACAAATAAAAGTGGAAGGCTAAGTCATAATTGCTTTTATCCAAGGAAGAAATTGTTCAAGTAATGGAACGATTCAAAAAACAAAATCCTTCTCCAAAGTCGGAATTAGATTATTCCAATGCTTTTACGTTACTTGTGGCTGTTGTGCTTTCTGCTCAGGCAACAGATAAAAGTGTGAATCTTGCCACAAAATCACTTTTTAAAATTGCAGATACACCTCAAAAAATGTTAGAACTTGGCGAAGAAAATCTAACAGAGTATATAAAATCAATTGGTTTATATAGAAATAAAGCAAAAAATGTAATTGGATTGAGCAAAATGCTTTTAGAAAATTTTAATGGCATAGTTCCAGATTCCATGGAAAATCTTGTAAAGTTGCCTGGAGTTGGAAGAAAAACAGCAAATGTGGTTTTAAATGTCATTTTTAATAAACCAACAATGCCTGTAGATACTCATCTTTTGCGTGTAAGTCCTAAAATTGGTTTAGCAGAAGGTACAACTCCAGAACAAGTGGAACAATCATTATTAAAAAGGATTCCTGCTGAATATATGCAAAACGCTCATCATTGGATTTTGCTTCACGGAAGATACATTTGCACAGCAAAAAACTCAAAATGTGACGAATGCGTGATTAATGATTTGTGCAAAAAAAATGAAATTTGAAACGTATTATGAACACTCGTCGCTGCGAGCCGAAGGCGAGGCAGTCTATTTATGGATTGCTTCAACTTATGATGAAGTTTCGCAATGACGAGGTGTTATTATTTGTTAAGCTTTGTAAACAAGACAAATTGAAAAAGGTTGTACAGAATGAATAATTTTTTTGAAAAATATGATTGGCAAACAATTTTAAATGAGCATTCCCAGACAGAAAACTCTTTTAGTATAGAAGAATATTACAAAATTTTGTGTCCAGAGTTTCCAAATTTTTTAAAAAAATATATAGAACTTCCAATAATGCAAAGACTTTCTGGAATTGGACTTTTATGTGGAACAGATTGGACATCTTTGTATAAAAATCGTTTTTTTTATTCCAGATTAGATCACAGTGTTGGAGTTGCATTAATTATTTGGAATTTTACAAAAGATAAAACTCAAACAATTGCTGGACTTTTGCACGATGTATCTACAACAGTTTTTAGTCATGTTTCAGATTTTAGAAAAGGCGATGCTTTAACTCAAACAAGTACAGAAGAGCCCACAACTAAAATGATTCTATCCGATTCTGCTTTGTGCAAACTTTTGGAATCTGACGGAATTGAACCAAAGGATGTGGTGGACTATCACATATACCCAATTGCAGATAACGAAATTCCCTCTTTAAGTGCAGACCGATTAGAATATATGTATCCTTCTGGATTGGCTTTGGACGGCAGCTGGACTTTTGAAGAAATTGCAAAAACTTACAACGATTTAATAATCTTAAAAAATGAAGAAAACAAAGAAGAATTGGGATTTAAAACTATAGAAATGGCCGAACTTTATTGCAAAAAGTTTTGTATGATTGGTCACATTTTGCAATTAAACGAAAATAAACTTTCGTTGCAGTTATTAAGTCAAATTATGTCAAAGGCTGTGGAACTAGATGTTTTGCAAGAAGAAGATTTTATGACATTGTCGGAATCAAAAATCATAGAAAAGATTGAATCTTTTATTAGTAAAAAAACTTTGAGCATGGAAGAACAAAAATTTGCCACAATGTACAACACATTCAGAAAAATGACAAAAGTTGAACATACAAGTCAAAAGTTACCAGAAGATGAATATTTTTGCGTTTCATTAAAAGTAAAACAAAGGTACATAAATCCTTTGGTAAAAGTTGGAGCAAATTCCCAGCAGGCAAAACGACTTTCGGAAGTTTCTGATTTTGCAAACAAACTGATTAAAGACTTTTTGGAATATGAAGACACAAAATTTGGATGTGTAAGATTAATTCCTCCCTCACAGACAAATTTATAATAGAATCGTAATGGATTGGCATTTAGTAAAATAATCAGTAAAATGAAAGATATGATAGAATTTACAAGTAAACAAAGAAAAGCATTAGAAAAACTTGCACACGATTTGCAACCTGTTGTAATTGTTGGTGGTGCTGGAGTTACAGAAGGCGTAGTTGATATGATTGATAATTCATTGAACGCCCACGAATTAATTAAAGTAAAATTCAACGAATACAAAGATGAAAAAAAAGAATTAATAACAGAAGTTTGCCAACAATTAGATGCATCTTTAGTTAGAATTATTGGAAACGTTGCCATTTTGTTCCGTCCAGCTCCCGAAGAAGAGGACAGAAAAATTTCATACTAATTAGTTTCCTTGCAAGCCTTTACAAAAATTTCCTTTGCTTCTGTTGTTGGTAAAGCAGCAGCAAGAGGCAAAGTAGGACCATTTGATGCGGCAAGCCAATAACGCACATCATCTGCTTGAAGGTCTGGAACAATACAGTTTTTTTGAACAGGAGCTAAACCAGATTCTGTACACAATTCAGTTTGTCTTGTTCTAACAAGATTCAATAAAACATCTTTTGTATATTTCTTTTCTTTTACACAAAAAACGCCAATTTCTGGAGCAGAAAATTTTCTAGTAGAAGTTGTTGTAGCACCTGGACAATAAATTGATTTATAATTATTTATGATAGTTCGTTCAATTTGTCTATGTTTTGAAAGTTTTGTAAAATAAAATAATGATAATTGATTGTCTACATAGAATTGAATATCATCATCCGAAAAGGTAATTGCTGTTGAAGAAATAAATTTTTTGCTAATTAAATAATTTACAGCATCCACCGCTTTTTTTAAGGCAGAATCAGAAGTTAGCAAATTTTCAAGTTCAGTTTGAAGTGCTTCCGAACCATTTTTGTAAGCAGCATAAAGATTTTTTGTCATAACTTCATATTCAGTTGGCGAAGAAAGTGCTTCAGAAATCATTCCCAAAATATTAATGTATTCAATTTGATTGTTTATATTTATTAAAACAGGAGAAGAACAGTTTTTTGTGCTATTAGCAGCAGAATTTACTAAATCTTTCCAAATATTAATATTTTTAACATTAGATTTTTGAAATAATGGAAAATGCACATCAACTTGGTAAAAATCATACAAAATTGGCAAAAATTTTACAAAATCACCTTCAGAAGTTGAATTTAAAGTCATATTTTTTGTGTGTTCAACGATTGACTGTGGCATTCCATCCAAAAATTCAACAGACAAATTTTGTACATTCATCTTTTTGTAAAAATCAGTTGGATTATTCACAACATCCAAAACATCATAATTATTATTTGCAAATATTAAAGATGCTTTGTGTAGTTTTTTTGATTCAATAAGGGAAGAAAGAGGAACGGAACTATCTAAAACTTCAAATTTAATCCTACGTTTTTTTACAGTGGGGGTTTCTAAAATGATTTTTTCAATTACTTTTTGGGAACTTTTATTTATATCATAAAAATA
>JAGARY010000167.1 GCA_017622055.1 Treponema sp.
AGTGCAGGTTATGATGATGCTGCTGTTTTGCCTCCATACCGACGAATTGTTTTTGATGAAGCTCATGGAATTGAAAGTGCGGCCACAAGTTTTTTTAGCGAAAGTTTTACAAGATTTAAAGTGAATAAACTTTTGAACCAAATGTACAGAACAAGAAAAAATTCTACATCAGGGCATTTGTGCACATTGGCAATTGTTTCTTCAAATGAAGAAAAAGTTTCTGATGCTTATGAACTTGTTTCAAAAATCAAAAACGACATTTTAAATTTAGAAATTGCAACTCAAGATTTAATTCAAAATAATTATACTTTGCGTTTATGTGAACAAACTGCCAGAGATTTTGGACCAATTTTAGTTTCTATTGGAGAATTGGCAAATTCTTTAGGTAGTTTTTGCGAATTAGTTAGAGTTGTTATGGAAGGAATTGATGACGATGATAAAGATATTCCTGCCTTTTTTGAATCTAAAATTATTTTACGAAGATTAGATGCATTTGTAATCTTATTAAAAAATTTTGCAATTTGGGATGAAAAAAAGAATGATGTTTTTTGGATTATGAAAAAACGTCTTCCACCAGGCATTGCAAAAGATGGAACAAATCCTGAATTTTATGTTTATACACAAACTCCATTAGATATTTCTTCTTTGATGAATCAAGGTGTTTTTGAAGAAATGAAAACTGTAATTTGTACATCTGCCACACTTAGAACAGGAACAAATTTTAATTATTGGATGAGGCGAACAGGTGTTTCTTTTGTTGAAAGAGAACGTGTTATTTCTTGCGATTTTCCTTCTCCCTTTCCATACGAAAAAAATATGCTTTTTGCAGTGCCAAATGATGCTGTAATGGCCGATTCTTTTGAATTTCAACAATATATTCAAATGGCAATTCCTCGCCTTATAGAAGCTGCAAATGGTAGCACTTTAGTTTTATTTACTTCTTATGATTCACTTAAAAGTGCTCATGCTGCAACCTGTGCTTCATTAAAAGGTTTTTCTGGCCGAATTATGAAACAAGGTGATGATGACAACGGAAAATTGCTAGAAGCATTTAAACAAGAAAAAGAAAGTGTTTTATTTGCCACAGATTCATTTTGGCAAGGTGTTGATGTTCCCGGAGATTCTTTAAGACAAGTTATTATTGTAAAATTGCCATTTACAGTTCCCAATGATCCTGTTTTTGTTGCACGTTCAGAAGCAATTGAAAAAAAAGGCGGAAATGCTTTTATGGAATTAAGCGTTCCAGAGGCTGTAATTAAGTTTAGACAGGGGATTGGTCGTTTAATTAGAAAAAGCGATGATAAAGGCGTTGTAGTTGTCTTAGACAGAAGAATTTATGAAAAACGATATGGTTCAATTTTTACAGCAAGTATGCCACGTTGCAAAACAATGTATGATTCGTTGATAAATATTACAAAAAAAGTTTCTGATTTTTTAGAATAAAAAATTGGTAAAATAATAAACAATTATTTGCTTTTTTTTAAATCCGTATTATAATTACATATATTTAAAATTTCAAAATAAAGAGAAAAAAATGTCTAGTATTTTTACATTAATTTGTTTAGTAGCAATGGTAATTCCTCCTGCCCTTGGAAATATAATCTGTTATCCTTTTTTTCCAAAATTAAGTTTGAAAATATCAAATTACATCAGTAAACGTCTTGCACCTTGGGTTTTTGCAGTTTTAGACACTTATTTGGGATTTAAATTTTGGGCTTATAAAGAACATGTTGATGAATTACCAGATCAATATATTGTAATTACAAATCACCAGAGTTTGTTAGATATTCCAGTTGTAATGAATTTTATGCGAAATGTTTCATTAAGATTTGTTGCAAAAGATATTTTAGGACGTCATATTCCATTGATTTCTGAAATGCTTAGAATTGAAAAACATTGCTTGATTCCACGAAAAGCTAAACCAATGGATGCTATGAATTACATTGGAAAATTTGGGGAACAAGTTGTTAGAGAAAATCAAGTTCCAGTTTTGTTTCCTGAAGGTTCTAGAACAAAAGATGGGAATGTAGGAAAGTTTTATTCCGCCGGGTTCAGAAAATTAACTGAATCTTCAAATTTACCTGTTGTAGTTTGTGCTTTAGATGGTGGATACCAAATTAGAGATTTGTTTAAGATTTTTACAAATCTAAAAAGAGGTTGTTATAGAATTAAGATTGTAAAAATTTATGAACCTCCA
>JAGARY010000168.1 GCA_017622055.1 Treponema sp.
AAAAAAATCAAAAGGGAATTTATCCAAAAGTATTTGCAAAATCAATACGCAAAGTCTTGTCAAAAGAATTAACATATAAAAATTTGCACATGTACATAAAATCAGGTGATTATTTTGATTATATGTTTGATAATCAATTTGTTTTTATTTCGCAAGTGTATTTTTTAAAAAACGGGAATGAATATTTTGTAGAAGAAAGTAATGTACGTTCTATAAAAAAAGGAATGAAATATACAGGAGATGAACAGAGTCTTTTTAAAGTAATTCATAATGGCAAAGAATTATACAGATTTGCTGTTTTTAATCATTATAGACAAAAAAAAGCAAAAATTAGTATTGAAAATAAAATAAGAAAAGTTCCTGTAAAATGGATTCCAAATTATGTGCAAAATGAAGAAATAAGTTTTAAATCTACAGAAAAAACTATAGTAATTTCTATTACAACTTGTAGACCAAAAGATTTAGATAAATATAGAAAAGTTGTTTCTGAAATTAGGAAAATTCTAGAAACAACAGACAAAACAGTTGTAATTGATTTAAGAAATAATACGGGTGGGCAACTTGGAATTGTAGATAATATTTTGTATTCGCTTTTGTTAACTCAAAATCAACAGAATAGTGAGTATTTTTCAAAGATATTAAATAATATTTCTCAAAATTATTATGAATTAAATACACAAACAATAAGAGATAGAGTTTTAGTTGCTGGTAATGCAGATAAATTTACAAGACTAAAAATGGATAAAAATAAATACGTACAAGGTTATGGTTCTTCTGACGAAATTGAAAAAGTTAGTGTTGCAATAAATAATCCAAAATATAATAAAAATCTTTATGTATTAATTAATAATCAAACTGGTTCTGCAGGAGAAGTTTTTGCTCTTTTTACCAAAAAAATCTATGAAAATACTATTTTAATAGGTGAAAATTCATTTGGTTGTGTAAAATTTGGAGATCCTTATGTATATTCTTTACCTAATTCAGAAATAAGTATTGGTTTTTCTGCTACAGATATTTCAAAATCTGTAGCAATGATAAGTACAAAAAACTGGAAAGGTGAAACTTATGGAATATATCCAGATATTTGGGCAACAAGCGAAGAAATTATAGACACAATGATTTATCTTACAAAAGATGAAGAATTAAAAAATGTACTTTTAAGTGGAAAAATACAGGAGAAATAAAAAAAAATTGAATCATAATTGAAAAGTCCAAAATAATATTATTCTGTAGTAAAAAGTAAGGAGAAACATTATGAAAAAAAGAATCACAAGTATTTTTATATTATTGTTTATGACTCTTAGTGCATACAGTGTTCCAAAACACATTGATGAAGATTTAAAAGTTTTCAAAAAATATATGGAACAATGTTATGTGGCCTACGACGAAAATGTGGAATTAGGATTTGATTTAGATAAAACGATAAAAAATATAAAAAAAGATTTTGATAGAGAAGTAAAATGGGCAAAAAAAACAAATCAGAAATATAGCGAAGATGAAATTCTTGCGGGAAAGATGAGTTATCATTTGTGGAAAGATTTAAAAATAAAAGATTCGCATTTTTCCATAATTTTTTCGAAAGGTGGTTATTCTGTTGTATATCCTGAAAAAAATTATTTTTCACCATTATATTTTGAAAAACAAGGTAACGATTATATTTTAGTAAACAGTTATGGTTCTGAAATAAAAAAAGGTTCAAGATTCACTGATGATATTAGTAATCTAAAAAGAGTAATCTATGCTAATGAAGAAGTATATCAATATATTTTTACAACTACGGAAGGAAATATTAAAACTGTAAATGTAAAAATAGATGAAAAAGAATATCAAGTTCCAATGGAAGAAAATGTAAGATTTAAAAATGTTGAAAACAAAAAACAAGTGAATACAATAAAAACCAAAGATTCTTTTTATTTGGCCATAGGAATGTTTTTGAATTTTTATTTAGAAGAACATTCTGAATATAGAAATTTTATGTCAAATATAGTTGATGAATTTCAAAGACGTCCAACATATTCTAATTTAATTATAGATTTAAGAAGTAATATAGGGGGTGTTTCTTGTTCCAAGGAATTATTACCTTCATTGTATTTTTTTGATGATGGTGCAAAAATTCAATCATTTCTTAATGTCATAAAACTTTCTGAAATTGGATCAGTAAGATTAGAATCAACGGAAATTTTAAAGAAACAACAAGAAGTTGAAGAAAGAAAATATGGTATGAATGAAAAAAGATTAAAGAAAATTCACGAAGATTTTGAAAAAGTAACGAAGCAGGGTGGAAGATATTATGAAAAATCAGAATATAAGGCAAAATCTCTTTTACAAGAAAAACCAGCTTTGTTTAGAGGAAATACATATTTATTAGTTGATAATAAAACCTCCTCTGCTGCTGAAGATTTTATAGCCAAGACGTTTTTAGTTGACGAAGATAAAGTTTTTATTGTTGGTGAAAATACAAGTGGTACACTAGATTTTTATGACACATATGATTATGAATTACCGAATACAAAAGTAAAACTTACACTTTGTGCAGAATCATTAAAAGATACCGGCTTATTATCAAAAAATCCAAAATGGCATGGAGATACAAAAGGATTTTATCCAGATTATTGGGCAACAAATGAAACTATATTGGATACATTGGTTTATTTAACTAAA
>JAGARY010000169.1 GCA_017622055.1 Treponema sp.
GAATAAGAATTTCATCATTTTGAAAAAAAGAGTCTTCCATAGTTTTTAAATCTCCATTTTTGTTATATTCTTTTTTTTATTTTGTACTTTTTTATTCTTTTATTATACTAGAAATAACTTTTGCAATTGATTCAAAAATTGGTTCTGAATCTCGTTTATTATGTGCCAAATAATAAACTTTTAAGGCTTTTAAAGGCTCCTTGTTATTCATATAATAATCGCCAACTCTAGTTAAACCATCAGAATATCCTGTTGTGATGTATATTCTTTTGGCATCTTCAATATTGCCGTTATTAAAAAAAACATTCGCCTTTCTATTTAGAATAACTTTTTGTTCAGAAGTAAGTCCTCCAACGGGATTATCAGTTACCTTAATAAATCCATCTGGAATAGATTGCTCTATAAGAGATTCTTTAAAGTCTTGCGCGAGTTCTTTTCTATTTTTCATTTATAATAATTAACTATAAATCCAAAATTGAAATATGTCAAAAAATTATTCTGAATATCCATAAAAATCTACAATAGAACGGCCATAAACTCGTTGATCTTTACGAACTAACTTTCCAATTGTTTCTGGCATAAAATGTTCTTCTGGTCTATGAACCAAAATTGTTCCTGTTTTATTAAGCAATCCATTTTTATCTGCTTCTAAAATTAATTGTTCATGAAATTTATAAGGAAAAGGTGGATCAAAAAAGATATAATCAAATGATTGTTTACATCGTTTAATAAAATATTCTACAGGCATAAAATGACAATGAATTTTTACTCCAATTTCTTCTGTAGCTTTTACATTATCAAAAATTGTGTTTACTTTAATTTTGTCTTTTTCGCACAAATCAACAGGATTTGCACCTCTTGAAGCTGCTTCAATTGCAATTGTACCAGAACCAGAAAATAAATCTAAAAATGATTTTCCAGTTAAATCACCTAAAATTGAAAAAACAGATTCGCGCATTCTATCCATTGCAGGTCTAATAACACCACCTGGACATTTTATATTTTTACCTTTTAATTTTCCGCCAGTTATTCTCATAAAATCACCTAATTTTTATTTAATGACCAATATACTTCATCATGAATCAAATTATCATTTTCTTTTGCATAATCAAAAGCTGTTTTTCCCTCTGTAGAACGAAGTGTAATTATTGCATCGTTTTCAAGAAGAACTTTTATTACAGAAGTAGAATTACAATATTCAGCAGCGTACATCAATGGAGTTTTTCCATTGTAAAAAGAATTGATTGGAGTAGAGTAATTAATAAAAACTTTTAATTTTGACAATTTAATATGTTCTTGAGTATTATTTGAAGAAATTAATAAAACCAAAGCTTTTAATAACTCTTTACTAGTTGATTTGTAATATTTAATTAGCAAATTTAAGATTTCTGGATTGTTATTATAATAAGCCGCAATAATAAATGCCGAATTTCCAAAAGAATTTTCAACATCAACTTGAGCACCTGCATCAATCAACAGTTTTACAACATTAGTATTTTCTTGGAATCTAACAGCATACATCAAGGCAGTCCAATTTTGATTA
>JAGARY010000170.1 GCA_017622055.1 Treponema sp.
ATTCATTTTCTGCGCCATCTGTAGTTAGTGTTTGAAGCAATTGTTTTAATTCTTCGTCGTTATATCTTCCGTAAAGAAGTCTTCCATTTTGGTCTTGAAATTTTAAAATTTGATTCATGGAATAAAAATATGGAGATTTTGCAAGATTTGTTTGCAATTCTTTTAAAGCTTCGTCTCTTTTTTGTTCCTCTTGGAATTTGTGTTTTAAATAAACAGATTGATTTTCACAAATTTGAATTGCTTGCAAAATATTAATATCATCAACTGTTCTATCTTGGATTTTTTCAAAATCTTGGCGAATTAAATACAAAAGTTGATTCCATAAATAATATGTGTCGCCTTCTGAAAATTCTACAAATTTGTATTCTTGAGAATCTACAAAGTCTTTGAAAAAGTTTTTAATTCCAATTTCTTTTGTTGGATTTGAACCTCTAAGTTTTTTTAGAAAATAATCATGAAATTCTTCTTTTTTTAATATTTTTTTAATTTTTTTCTGTGCAACTTCAATTAAAACATTAATTGGAACACAGGCTGGAAGCAAAAGCGAAGGAATTTCTCTTTCAAAATCTAAGACGTAAAGAACTGGAGATTTTGGTGTAGGTTTTTCAATTAGCGAAGCAATGTAGTTTTGCGAATATTTGTGTTCCAAAGCTGTAATTGGAAAAAGTTTTGGCAAATCTGTAATTAACGGAAAAAGTGTTGTATCGCGAGTTAGACATTCTTTATATTGTTCGGCGAATTTTACTGCAAAAAATGAAATTGAAACAATGACTTTTTTGTTGTGATGTTGGATTACAGAAACTAAATGTTTATCTGCAAGACCTTGTAATTCTGCCGAAACTGTTTGTGCAGGATCTCCTAAATATTTAACTAATTCTGCTTGTTCTTCAATGTGATGTTCTGCGTACTTTTTTATATATGCACAAAATTCTCTAAAATCAATAAATGGTGATTTTGTTTTTTCTGCATAATATCTAATAATTGAACTTAAATTTGATGATGTTGCCATAATTATTTCCTATTTTTCATTTTACATTATCGGAAAATATTCAACAAGGATTAATTAATTAAGTTTTAAAATTAATTGAAATATTGGCGTTAAAATCATAAAATAGAAGTATGTTAGTATCTAGTAGAATTAAAAATTTAAGTCCTTATGTTCCTGGTGAACAACCAAATGATAGAGTTTACATTAAATTAAATGCAAATGAAAATCCATATCCTCCAAGCAAAAATGTTGCAAAGAGTTTAATAAAATTTATAAAAAAGCATCCAGAAAAGATGGGATTATATCCTGATCCAGATTCTGTAAAGTTAAACGAAGCAATTGCAAAAATGCTTAACCAAAGTGGTGGTGTTCTTTGTAATGCAAAAGTGGAAGGAAAAAAAGTGAGTCCTGCAGAAAATGATAAAATTCCTTTTACTGTTACTTCTGATATGATTTACAGCGGAAACGGAAGTGATGAAGTTTTATCTTTTATTTTTTACGCTTTTTTTGATTCAAGTAAAAAATTTGTTATGCCAGAATTTACTTATAGTTTTTATCCTGTTTATGCTGGTTATTATAATATTCCAATGGATTTAGTTCCTTTAAAAGATGATTGGTCTTTGGATGTTGATAAAATGCTTGAAAATGCCAAAAATGATGATGGTGGAATTATTTTTGCAAATCCAAATGCACCTACAGCTTTGGCTTTGAGCAGAGAAGAAGTTAGACAAATGCTTGAAAAAGCAAATAAAGATGAAATTTTTATTGTTGATGAAGCTTATGTTGATTTTGGTGGAGAATCTTGTATTCCACTTTTAAAAGATTATAAAAATTTGATTATTGTTAGAACTTTTAGTAAAAGTTTGTGTGGTGCTGGGCAGCGATTAGGTTATATTGTTGCGAATCCGGAAATTATTAAAACTGTTTTTACTGTAAAAAATTGTGTGAATCACTTTCCAATTGATGCAATAAATCAAACTGCTGGAATTGCTGCTTGTAATGATGTGGCTTATTATGTGGAAACTTCTAAAAAAGTTGTGGAAGAAAGAGAAAAATTTTATAACTTTTTGGTGGAAAATGGTTTTTATGTTACAAAGAGTAAAACAAACTTTTTGTTTGCAAAACATCCTTCAATTTCTGGTGATGTGATTTACAAAAAAATAAAAGAAGAAGGCATTTTGATTCGTCATTTTGCCACAAAAGGAATTGATGATTTTGTTCGTATTTCCATTGGAACAAAAGAACAAATGGAAGCGTTGAAAAAAGCGTTTTACAAATTAAGAATGAAGAATTAAGAATGAAGAATGCGGCAGGGATTGGAGCAGCGCCGAAGGCGTTCGCCAGAGTAAGCAAGCGTTCAGCTTGCGGCTGGCGAATGGAGCGAAAGCGGAACTGCGCAAAGCCCGATGGAACTGAAAGTTCCAGCCGCCCGTAAAAAAAAAAGAGGTTTGTATGAAGTTTTTGGTGATTAGCGATTTGCACGCTCATAATGATGTTTTGGACAAAATGGATGCTCAGTTTAAAGAGGCTGATGGGGTTTTGTTTGCTGGTGATTTTGCGGAATGTTTTAAGCCAGAAACCGGAGCTGAAGCTTTAAAACTTTTGTGTAAAAAGCATGATGCAATTTTTGCGGTTTTGGGAAACTGTGATAATGAAGATTTTTTGGAAGATTTGGAAGCTCAGGATGTTTGTGTTGAAAAATCTTTGGCTTTTTTTGATGGTCTTGCTTTTGCGGGAAGCGGTGGCGGAACTGTTTTTACAGGAAAAACTGAATTTGAACGTTCGGAAGATGATATTTTAAGTGATTTTGATATTGTAAAAAATTCTATTGAGCAGTCTGGGGACGATTCTTTGTGGCAAAGTTTGATTTTGATTAGTCATAATCCTCCTCTTGCGCAAAAAGTTGACTCTTTTGATGGGGTGAATCACGCGGGAAGTACAAAATTTGCTGATTTTATTAAAGAAAATAAACCTTTGGCTGTTGTTTGCGGTCATATTCACGAAGGTCGTGGAATTGAATCTATTGGGGAAACTGTTGTAATTAATCCTGGTAGTCTTGGTGAAAATGGTTTTTATGCTTGGCTTGAAGTTGAAAAAGCTGGCGAAAATTGGAAAGTTGTAAATTCTGAATTGTGCGAAATTAAATAGATTTTTTTTTGAGGATTTTTTATGAAAAGAAAATTGATTGCAAAAGTTTTTGTTTTTATTTTTTTGATTTTTTCTGGAAAAGTTTTTGCTGAAGAAAAAATTGCTCATTTGAGTTTTGTTTCTTTTAGAAATAATTTGAATTTTACTTTGGGGCAAGATTCTCAGGTGAATGCTGTTGAACGAAATTTAAAACCTTTTGCAATTAATAAATTTGAAACTACTTATGGCCTTTGGTATCAGGTAAAAGTTAAAGCTGAATCTATGGGATATTATTTTGCGAACCCTGGGCAGCCTGGTTCGGAAGGTCGTCGTGGTGAAAAAATTTCGGAAGAAAATAAATATTTGCCTGTTTCTATGATTACTTGGTATGACGCTGTTGTTTGGTGTAATGCTTTAAGTGAAATTCGGGGCAAAGAGCCTTGTTATAAATATGAAAATGAGGTTTTGCGTGATTCTTCGGCTTCGGCAGAATGTGATTTGGCTGTTTGTGATTTTTCTGCTAATGGATATAGACTTCCTAGTGAAAGTGAATGGGAATTTGCGGCAAGAAAAACTAAAACTGGAATGCAAGCTGGGGACGAGGTGAGTGGTGTTGTTGCTTCTGGTTTGGAATGGAATCTTTTTGCTTGGTATAGCGATAATTGTGCAGAAGCTAGAATTGTTGGCACTGCGGGAGTTCCATTTTTGCCTGGTGAAGAAGTGATGCCTGGTTCTGGTAATGCAAATGCAGCGGGCATTTTTGATATGAGTGGAAATCTTTTGGAATTTTGCTGGGATTGGTTTGAAGCTTATAAAAAAGATTCTGTTTATGGGCCTGCAATTGGATTTGAACGAGTGAGCCGCGGTGGAAGTTGGTCTCCTTACACACCGTTTTTGTATGCTGGAGACCGTTATTCCTACGACCCAAATGAATGCTATAATTATATGGGATTTAGAATAGCATGTAGTTTGGAAATTCAGAATTAAGAATTCATAATTAAGAATTCAGAATTAAGAGACGATCGGGAGTTTCCAAAAGAAAAATTATTATTTTAATTTCTTTTCTTGTTTTTTGATTCTGCGTTTTTCGGCTTTTACAGATCGTCTTTGTTTTTTTGTGAGTTTGCGAGCTGATTTTCTTGCGTGGATTTTTTCTTTGTTGAAGTTTAAAAGTAGTGAGCACAAGAATACCGAAATCAAACATAAAACTGTGGCGATTATTACAGGAATGTAACCTGGTAAGTTTTCAAATGGCAATTTGTAGTTCATTCCAAAGAAGCTTGTTACAAATGTTGGAGCCATCATTACAAGGTTGATTATTGCCAATTTCTTCATAACGTTGTTCAAGTTGTTTGAAGTAACCGAAGAAAATGCGTCCATTACGCCAAATAGAATGTTAGAGTATGTGTCTGCCATTTCAATTGCCTGGCGGTTGTCAATTTTTACTCCTTCTACAAAATCTAAGTCGTCTTCATCAAACTTAATCAATTTTGTTGTACGCATTTTTTCTAAAAGCAAAGAATTACTTTTTAATGATGTTGTAAAATATACAAGGGATTTTTCTAATCCTAGCAAGAGCATAATTTCTTTGTTTTCAATTTCCATGCGCATTTCATTTTGAATGCTTGTAGAGCGGCGGTTGATTTCTTTTAAGTAGCGCAAAAAGTTTAAGTTTGCTCTGTTCAAAATTTGTACAATAAATGACGGAAAATCTGTTAGGCGAATGTTTCTAACTCTGTTTGCGCTAAAATCTTTTATTACTTCGCTGTCTGTCCAGCAAATTGTAATAATTACATTTCCTTTAATGATTATGCCAATTGGAACTGTGAAATATGGAGTTTCGGCAGCTGGGTCATAAACTGGAACTCTGACGATTGTTAAAATGTATCCGCCTTCACCGTCTTCAATGCGAGAAAGTTCATCTGGGTCAAGAATATCTAAAATGTGATCTTGTTCAATGTTGTATGTTTCTTGCAATTCTGTAGATTCATCACGAGTAACATTTCTTGCATCAATCCACAATGGTAATGATGTGTCAATTTCTGATTTTTTTGTTCGGACAAAAAGTCCTTCAATTTGTTGCCAGTAAGTAATCATTTTTTTTCCTCTCAAAGCAAAAATTTTAGAAAAAAAATGTCTCTTGAGCCTGTGAATTTTTGATGATTTTTTTTAGAAAACGAGTTTCAAGAGGCCATTTTTTGTGATTAAAATACAACTGGGATAACTGGATCCACCTTCCATAATTGGCCTCCTTTTATAAGATTTTTGAATGATTTTCTCTAGTCTATCATAAATTAACAAAAAAATTCAAGAAAAGTGAAAAATTTTTAATTTTTTTTTATTTAACTTGCATAAATTTTCACTTTTGAGGGAATTATATATATGCACACAAATCAAGTTGTTTTTATTTAGGGTTTAATACAAACCCTAAAAACGGCCGAGTCAAGGCCTTGAGCAAAGCGTGCCTTGACCGGACGTATTGATTTTGCGTCGTGATTTTACCTTAGAGTTTTTGGGGGAATATGAAAAAGTTTTTGATGGTTTTATGTGGTTTTGTGATGATTCCACTGTGGGCACAAGTTCAGAAATATAGTTGGGATTTTTCTGATTGTGAGATTCGGGATATTTTGTATGCGGTTTCACTTGATACGGGATTTTCTATTGTTGCTGATGATACTGTAAAGGGAACGGGAACGTTTAAATTTGTTGGCGATGATTTTGAAAAGGCCTTTGATTCATTTTTGGCAACGTCAAGATTGTATGTTTCAAAAAATGATGGATTGTGGACTGTGAGTAGATGTCGGGTTGAAGTTGAAAATGATTTGATTTCTCTTGATGTTTTTGATTTATCTCCTTCTCAAATTTTGGATAAGATTTCTGTTGTTGTTGAAAAGCCTATTAGTTTTGATTCGTTGCCAAATAATCATTTGACAATGCATTTTAGGAATTTGAACGAGATTGAATTGCTTGAAAAAATTTGTATGTATTTTTCTGGATATCAGGTGAATGAAAGCGAAAGCGGATATCATTTTTCAAAAAAGAATAATTCGAGAATTGAGGATTTTTCTGATTCTGATATTGTTTTTGAGTTTGAAGAAAATGATGGTGTTTTTGTGGATGTTAGAAATGGGAAGTTTTCTGAGGTGATTAATAAGTTCTTTGAATTTGTTGGGACAACAGAAAAAGTTAGTTTTTGCTTGTTGTCGAATGGGGAAGGAAAAATTGCTAGATCTACGTTTGTGGCGAAAAATTATGATGATGCCTTGGTGAAAATTTGTGAGCAGAATGGGTTTGCTAGGGTTTTGGTTGATGGAATTTATTATATTGTGTCGAGTAAAAATTCTAGAGAAAAATTGGTTACTGAAAAACAGAATTGGTGTAAGTACAAATTGAATTATTTGAAGGCTGATAAATTTGTTTCTTTTGTGAACAAAAAAGTTGGTGCTTTTGAGTATGTTGTGCTGCCTGATGAATTTTCGGTGTTGTTTAAAGTTTCTGAAAGGGAAGATGCAGAGATTAGAGACTTGATTAATCATGTTGATATTAAGACTGAGACTTATTTGTTGACATTGAAGTATATCACTCCTGCTGAATTGATAAAATTTTTACCACCAAGTGTTGATAAGAATTCAATTTTTGTGGCTGATGATAATTCTTGTGTTTATTTTAAGGGAACTGAGGAAGCGTATAAAAATGTATGCAAGGAAATTTCGTTGTGTGATAGACCGGTTCAAAGAATAAGTTATGATTTGTTGATTTTGCAATATGATGAAAGTTTTGATAATCAGTGGAATCCGAATTTTAAGATTGAACCTGTAAAATTGGGGGATAGAAATGATTTGGGATTTCAGTTGGGTAGTGTTTTGAATTTGAATTTGGATGTAATTTCTACTTTTGGTTTGAAATTTGCTGCCAGTTTGCAAGCTTCGATTGAAGAAAATGATACACAAGTTTTTGCAGATACTACATTGCATGGAGTTTCTGGGAAAAAAATCAATTTTCAAAATACAAATACATATAGATACAGAGATAACAACATTGATCCAGAAACTGGTAAACCTATTTTTTCGGGTGTAACAAGAGAAATTGTTTCGGGAATTAAAATTGATATTTTGGGGCGAGTTAGTGGTGATGGAATGATTACAAGTACGGTAACTGCATCGGTTACTAGACAAGGAGTTGATACATCAGCATCAACTGGGAATCCACCACCAACAACAGAAAAAATTGTAACGACAGAAGTTTGTGGGAAAAGTGGGGAAGTTGTTGTATTAAGTGGATTAATTCAAAATTCTGAGTCTGAAATTCAGTCAAGAACTCCAGTTGTATCAAAAATCCCGATTTTAGGAAATCTATTTAAGAAAAAAGAAAAAATAGTGGAAAAATCTCAGATGATAATTTATTTGGTGCCTCATTTAGAAAGTTCGGTGGAAGATGGAGGTTTTGAAATTGAATCTGGAACTGGGGAAGATGAACTTTGGATAAAAGAGAAGGCTGAAGAATTGTTGCTGAATTTATAAAAAACGGTTTGAGGGAGTCACAATAAAAATGCACAAATATGAATTTAAATTGACGCCAGCTTTTTGTTTGTACAATGGTGCGGCAATTCTAGAACAAAATGGTTCTTATTTAAAAGTTTTAATTGATAACGACAATGATGATATTAAAAAAAGATTAGAACGGGCGTTTTTTAATCACATTGATTATGTGAAAAAAAGAGATGATTGTCCTGATGATTTTGGGAATCTTCCAAAAGTGGAGTTTGTAAAAGGAAGTAGAACTCAACTTAGAAAATGTGTTTCAAATTATTACGAAAAACAGATTGATTATTCATTTAAAAATGGTGGGGTAAAAAGAGGCATTGAAATTGGAGAAAGATTTGTGGGGGAAAAATTTGATAACAAATGGGATGAAAAATCAGCTGAAAAGAATCTTTTTGAAAAGAAATCTGAAGAAAATGCAGCGGCAGTTTTGCTTTTAGATAGAATTTTGATTGATGCAAGGGAAAAACAAGCAACTGATATTCACATTGAAAATAATATTGTTCGTTTTAGGATGAAAGGAAAACTTGAAGTTCAAATGGAATTAGAAAAGGAAAGGTGTGAAGAATTAGTTCAAAGAATAAAACTCTTGTCTGATATGAATGTTTTGGAAAAAAGACGGAGTCAAGATGGTCATTTTGTGTATGGACAAGAAAAACCGATTTTTTTGAGGGTTTCAACTGTTGGGATTATTGGTGATAAATATGCAGGTGGTGAGGAATCTGTTGTGTTACGTTTGTTAGATACATCTAGAGTTCCTTTAACCTTGGAAAAACTAGGCTTTAATGAGAATCAACTTGTGATTTTAAGGAAATTCTGTTGTGAAAAGAATGGTTTGATTATTGTTTCTGGTGCAACTGGAGTAGGAAAATCAACAACAACGGCTTCTATGTTGATGGAAATTCAACGGAAGTTTTTGGGAAAGTTGAAAATTGTTAGTTTAGAAGATCCTCCTGAGTATGTTATTCCAAATGTAACACAGATTCAAATTGATGAAGGTCAAGGTAGATCGTTTGATGAAGCTTTACAAAAGGTTTTTAGACAAGATCCTGATGTGTTGATGATTGGGGAGATTAGGGATGTTGTAAGTGCAAAAACTGCAATTAGGGCGTCTTTAACTGGGCATTTAGTGTTTGCTACTTTGCATGCTTCTACTGTGGAAGCTGCAGTTTTAAGATTATTGGATTTTGGAATTGAAGAAAAAATTCTAAGTTCGGTGTTGAAAGGTGTGGTTGTGCAGGATTTGAATCATTTTGAGAATCAAGTGAATTTGTTGGCCGATGTTGCTGAATTCATTGATGAAAAAAATGGTTTTAATCATTGTACGAATTATTCTGAGGTGGTAGCGAATAGTATTAGGGAAATGTATAAGTTTAGGAAAAACAGATTGCATTTGTCTAAGGGTGTTGTTGGGTAGATTTTGAAATGGACAGTAAAACGGAATTTACACAGTTGTTGTTTGAATTGACAAAAAAGCAAAATCTTTCGCTTGTGGAAAGCTTGGAGATTATGTCTAAATTTCAGAAAAAAGGTGCTGTTGAATTTGCTGCGAAACATATTTTGGAATGTTTGAATCAAGGTTTGAGTTTTTCTGGAGCGTTAAAAACTTGTAAGGAAATAGAATTTGATGGTTTGTATATTTCATTTGTTAGTTTTGCGGAAAAAACTGGGCATTTTGGAGAGACTTGTGAATTTTTGTATTTCAGATGTAAAAGAAAACATGAAAATTTAGTGCAGATTTTTGAAGCATGTCTGTATCCTGTTTTTGTTGTTTTGTTATCTATTGCAGCGGCTGGGTTTCTTATGTTTTTTGGAAAGTCAAATAATGTATTTGGAGATATTGGATTTTCTATAGAACAGTCAGAAAAGATAATTAGCAGTTGTTTTAGAGGTTGTGTATTTTTGTTTTGTTTTTTTTCAATTTCTTTTTTTGTATTAAAAAACATTTTGAGTGATAACAAAATGTTTGAATCATTTTTGGCTGCAGATTTTTTAGTGCGTTCTGGAATCAATTTGATTGATACTTTTGATGCACTTGTTTCTGTGGCTGGAATTGATTCTTCTTTGGGGCAGGAGTTTTTGAAAATTAAAAATAAAATACTTCAGGGAACGGAATTTTCAATGGCTTTTATGGGATTGAATAAAAAATTGGAAAGATTTTTTTATCTTGCACAACATACTGGTGGGGAATGTGATGTTTTTGGCAAGATGGCTGCTTTTTTGAAAGAATTTGATGAAAAGCGAAGAAAAATCTGTTTTACGTTGATAGAACCAATTTTTATTTGTGGAACTGGAGTGTTTTTAATTATTTTGTTGTCTGGGATTTATGTCCCTTTTGTTTAGTTTTTGAAGAACTGTATGAAAGGTATAGGGAGGTGTGATGAAAATTAGAATTAAAAAAATAAGGAATAAGGAGAAAGTGAAAAATGAAAGAAAGTGGAAAGAGAAAAAATCTGAGGGATTTACATTTGTTGAAACGATTGCAGTTTTGGCGATTGGGGCAATTCTTAC
>JAGARY010000171.1 GCA_017622055.1 Treponema sp.
GTGCTATTAAATATTTATTATTATCATCTAATTTTACTTTTCCAACAACTAATTTATCATTTTCAGAAAAACCAAGTTCATCTGCGGCAGTTCCGCGAATTACATTTTTTACCATAAATGATTTTTTTCTGGAACTAGAAGTTGGAATTAATTCTAATCCAAAAAATGGAATAAACGCCTTTGAATAATAATCGCTTTTGTAAATTTCTACAACAGGTTGATTTGAACGTTTTTCCAAATAGATTAAAGTTTCTTTTTCTGGATTTTCCCCATTTTCTAAATTTTCGTCTGAACTAATATATTTACATTTTAGCACAGTTCCAACATTATGTCCCATTAAAACAAATTGAAAATCATCAATTGTTTTTATTGATTTGCCATTTACACTAATAATCACATCATTTTCTTTTAGACCAGCTCTATGGGCTACTCCACCTGGCAAAATATATTGAACTTCAAGTCCAACTTTTTCTTTACCTTTTCGTTTTGTATGACCATAGGCTCCAATCCAAGAATGATACACTTCATCGCCTTTATACATCAAAGGCAAGATTTGCCACAAATATTCAACAGGAATTGCAAAGTTCAAACCTTGAAAAGATGGAATTCCTGCAAAAACGACCGCTTGAACATTATGATTTTTGTCAATTAATGGACCGCCAGAGTTTCCTGAGTTTATTGCTGCGTCAACTTGAAAATAAGTGCCCAATGTATTAAGTTTTCTTTCGGCAGTAGAAATTACACCTGTAGTTAAAGTTCCGTCTAAACCAATTGGGGCTCCAATTGCAGAAATTTCTGTTCCTACTTTTAATTTTTCACTACTTCCAAGATTCAAAACAAACTTTGGATCAAGTTCCGCTTTTATTAAAGCCAAATCTAAAATTAAATCATACCCAATTACTTTCGCAGGAATTTTTGTATCTAAATCTTCTTGCAATTTTACATATAATCTTGAAAATCCTTCGTAAGTTGGATCAACTAAATCTTTAATAACATGATAATTTGTAATTATGTAGCCTCTTTCGTCAATAAAAAATCCAGAACCCACAACACCATCCGCAAATCCGATTCCGTTTTTAATTGCTAAACCTTTATCAACTAAAATTGTAACAGTTGCATTTACACAATCTTCAATAGTTTTTGGTTCCAAAGAATTTTTTCCAAAACCGGGAATATCAGTTGCATAAAATGATTCAATTAGATTTTTTTTGTCTTTTTCAACTTTTACATCAACCGATTCCAAAGAAATTACATACTTTTTTGCTTCAAAATAATCTTTTTCTTCAATAGATAAATCTAACTGAATTAAACAATGGTCAATACATTCTTGCAAAATATCTTTATTCCCCAACAAATAAGAACGCCATAACGCTTTTGTAGGTTCTGAACTTTTTAATTTTCTAATTGTTTCAATTTCATTTTTCGCAACATCTTCCTGGGTATAATCTAAACTAATTGGATTTTCAATTTTTTTTACCGAGGAACAGCCAAATAGCAAACTGATTAACAAAAATAAATAAACTTTTTTCATAAAATCCTTTTTTATTCTTCTGAACTAGATGATAAAATCTCAGAATCAAGAGAAATTGTTACTTCTGGAACTTCTGTACAATAAAAATTCTGACCAATTTTTATCACAGTAAAACGTGCTTCATTATGCTGAATTATTACAGGATTTCCCTGCTCCATATTTGGATTTACTTTTTCCAATAAAGAAAGTTCATCAACATTTAAAGATTTTCCAATCCAATAAAAATTTTCTGAATATCCTGGAACAATTACAACTTCTTCATTGTAATAATTCATTTTTACAGGAATATCATTTATTGAAGTTACAGAAACTTTTAACAATCCCATATCATCAAAGAAAATATTTTCTTCTATAATTTTTCCATCCACTACCGGATATTTTATAAACTGATTATCAGCAATTCCATTATCATCATAATCCCAAAGATTAATTCTTCCTTCATTTTCCATGTATTCTTCAGAAAATTCGTAAAATGTATTGCCGTTTCTATCTACTTTGATTTTTTTAAGATAGATTTTTTTATCTTCAAAAACATTTCCAAATACTTCAAAAATAAATTTTTCATCTAACAAAGAAGCACTGTTTGAAATATTCATTTCTGAATTTTCCAAATTAGACTCTGCCAACGAATCAAAAACTTCAACAGTTTCATAAAGTCCATCGCCTGTGTAATCTATGTATCTTTCAAAAGGAAATCCGCCTTCAAAATTACAAAATGCGTATTTTTTATCTCCTTCAAAAAATTCTGCATAATACAAATTTCCTGCACTAGAATGATACACAACAGAAGATTCTTTTCGTTCACTTGTCATAACAGAAACTTTTGACGCCTTTTCAAAAATTTCGGTTCCACTTGGCAAAATAATTTTTGAATCTACAGATGGAACATAAAAAATTGCACCAATTTCAGAAGCTTGAGTATCTTCTAAAATAGCAAAAGGATTGTAAACAAAATCACCTTTTATAAATTCATAAGAACAACTATCAATTAAATAATTGATTTTTTGAACATAAGGATATTCCTCGTAAAACACTTCTATTTTTTTATTTGGATAACTTACAGAAAGCGGAGAGCCTAAATCACAAACAGCATACAAATCTTCATAACCGTCACAATTTTTATCGTAAGAAATATACAATGGACGACCGCAATCATATTTTACAGACATATCATTTTGCAAAGAAAAATCTGAATCAATAAGCAAAGTTCCATCAAATTCTTCAAGTTTTTGTTTTAAAATTGATTTTGGTTCTTCTTCTGAAATATAATTCATTAACAACTGCAACATTGTATATGGAAAATGATTATTTGAAGTATTAAGAAACATATTTAAAGCTTCCCAATCTGATAAAACTCCAGCCCGTTTTCCTGCAATTGCCATTAAAACTGAATCATTTTTTTCTTTTGCAAAAATTGAATTGAATAATCTTTTTTGAACATCACCTTCCACTAAAAATGTTGCCAACAATTCCGAATCATAATTTTGTTTTTTGTAATTTGGAAAAGAATTGATATAAGCATCTGTAATAGAAGAAACAATTTCTGGAATTTCATATTCAAGATTGTTTAATTCAGAAATATTTTTAAAAGTCGCTTCAAACAAGAAAAAGATATTTGGAAATCTTTCATCATCAGGATAAATTCTTCTTGAAGTATTGATTTTTGAGCGAGCTTCTGCAATTGATTTTTCTGAGCCTATTCTGTAAAGATTTTTAATTCTAATAATTTCGGCATCGGCAGAATAAATATATGGTTCTTCGTTCAAAACTTCTAATGATTTTTCATACAATTTTGTTTCGCAAAGTAAATCTGCATAAAGAATTCTAGCTCCATTTAAAGAATAACCAATCCAATTGTCTTTAATAAATGCGGTGTTAAGAGTTGATAAGATTTCTGCTTTTGGAACATTTTCATGAGCTTGAACTGCTGCATTTACATAATACAAATCAGAAATTGAATCGTCGTAAGTAATTCCTAAAAATGCTTGACTTTTTGCATTAGAAAAATCACCAGTCATTAAATAATTTTCAGCAACTTTTAAACATCGTTCTGCCGATTTTCTATTTGCTTTGTTTGTATAATTTTGTGCATAAACAAAACTGCACATCATAAAAACAAAAAATGTAAACTTTCTCATAATTTATAGTTCCTGTTTTTTATTTTATAATCCAATCAAAATAACCAAATTCTTTTCCCAAAATACCAATTATATTTTGATTTTCGGAATTCAATTCTTGAACAATCAGAATTTGACCTTTGTCCTCTTCTTCAACATGCCAATCAGAAAAAACATCAGCAACTTTTTTCATTTTACCATCAGCACATTTTACAACATCACCAATTTGAACATTTCTTATACATAAAGGAAAACAAACATTTTTAATTATAGTTTCACCGAAAATTAAATTCCCGTCTTCAACCACAACCGTCTTCCCATTAAAAAAATATTCTCCGTCTTCTTCTATTATATCAAAAAATAACAAATCAGTTTGCTTTTTTGCATACTTTTTTACAAAAAGTTTATCTTTTTTACAAATAATTACAAAATCTTCAGCATGCTTTTCAAACCAAACAGAATTGCTATCAAAACTTTCTTTATTACAAACTTTTTTCAAAGACAAAACCACATCTTCAAAAAAAGAAAATGACATTCTGTTGTTTTTTCCAATTAAATTACAACATTCAAACAAAAATCTAATCTTTAATCCATCTTTCAAATTACAAAAATCAGAAAGCAAAACAGAAACCACTTTTTTTTTATTATCAAAATCATAAAGAACTTGTTTTACGTTTTCTTCAATAATTTCAAAATCAAGCCGATTTTTTTTAATTCCCCCCAAAACAGAATTTTTCCAGCCAGCAAAATTTTTATCTAAAAAAGGAACTAATTCATTTCGCACACGATTTCTAAAATAGGAATTATCAAGATTTGTACAATCGGTTCGCCACTCAAAACCTTGTTCTGTTAAATATTTTTCAATTTCTTTTCTGTCACAATTAATTAAAGGACGAACAAACTTCCCCCGATTTTCCCAAATTCCACAACTTCCTTCAATTGAACTTCCCTGCAAAAAGCGCATTAAAGCAGTTTCAAGTTGATCATTTTTATTATGAGCCAAACAAAAACAGTCTAAATGATTTTTTTCAATAAAATCTTCAAAAATCTGATATCTCAAAAAACGAGCCGATTCTTCAATTCCAGCTCCACGAGATTTTGCAACATCAAAAACTTTCCCTTTTTCCAAAGAAACAACTTCACAAGAAATTGCATTTTTATTTTGATAATAAACTTCATTCAATTTATTACAAACAGAAACTACAAAATCGCAGTCCCCTCCAGAATCTTCTTCCGAACGAATATTGTGATTTACAGTAACAACTTTTAAAGAAACAGAAGGACACTTTTTAAAAAGATTTGCAAGACAAACTAAAAGGCAAATTGAATCAGCACCGCCAGAAACCCCAACACCAATGCACGCTTTGTTCTCCACTGCCGAGGTCGATACACCAATGCACTTTCGCTCTCCACTTGCATCCCCCGCAACACCAACGCACTTCCCTTCACCAATGGCATTTTCAACCCCACCAAGGCATTCACACCCCAAAAGAGAATCATATACTTTTTTTTCAAAATCCTTAAAAAAGTCAGCCAACTGCAAAATCCAAAACGAATATTCTAAACACAAAAAAAGCTGCCTCCAAAAAAATGAAGACAGCCTTTACAAATTAAAAAGTCAAACGCAACCTGCTAAACTTAGCGAGCTGGAGCAACAGTAACTAATGGAAGTTCCATATCTGTTAAAACTTCAACACCTTTACCAAATTCCAAATCTTTTACGCGTAAAGCTTCGCTAACGTTGATTTTTGAAATGTCAGCAACAATTGTTTCTGGCAAATCAGCAATTGTAGCTTTGATTTTAACTTGATTATTTCTTTCTTTCTTAAATCCACCTTTAAGAACACCAGCAGGAGTTCCTTTGAAGTGAACTTTCATTTTCATAACCAATTTTTGATCTGCAGCTGGAACAAAGAAATCAGCGTGTAAAACGCGGTCTGTACGGATGTTGTATTCAGCATCTTTAATCAAAGCAAGACTTTCTTTTCCATCGATATTAAGTGTAATTGAAGTTGTTGGAGTAATTGTTCTCCAAACTTTGTTGAATTCTACTTCGCTAATTTCAAGTGATGTAGCCTCGCCTTTATCGTTATAAACTACAGCAGGGATACGTCCTTCTTTGCGAAGATTTTTAGCAGCTGTTTTACCAGTTGTTGTACGTGTTTTAGCATTAATAATCTGCTTACTCATTTTCTTAAAGCTCCTTATATCTCTAATATCCCACAATTATACCAAATTTAAAAACTTTCTTCAATTACACCCATAGATTTTTTTATTAAGGGAGGCTTTTAATTTTTGCCAGAAAGTCAAAAATTAAAAACAGGCTTTCCGTGCTTCGCTAACGCTCATTCCCAAGCCGCAAACTGAACGTTTGCTAAGTTTTTTGCTTCACAAAAAACTTGCTTGTGAACTAAAGGCACTCCAATCCTTGCCTCAAAAGAAAAATCACTTATAGACATAATTAAAAATGCAAAGTATAGTTATAAAAAATCAATATTAAAGGTGTGCTATGTTTTTTAAAAGCAAAATTGAAAAAAATCTTATTTCTTTATCTGAATATTTTAAAGATGATTTTAAAATTGGAACTGCAATTTCTCCATGGACTTTAAAATACAATAAAATTGAAAAAGCACTAGTAGAAAAACACTTTAACGAAATTGTTGCCGACAACTGTACAAAACCAATGTACATCTACAAAGATGAACACACAATCGACTTTTCTACAGCAGATAAATTAATTAAATTTGCACAAGAAAAAAATAAAAAGCTTCGTTGGCACACATTCGTTTGGCATAATCAAATGCCAAAATGGATTTACTACAAAGATGCCGAATGTAAAGAACTAGCTACAAAAGAAATGCTTGAACAAAGAATAAAAAAATATATTCAAGCAGTAATGGAACACACAAAAGGAATTGTTCCATCTTACGACGTAGTAAACGAAGTAATTTCAGACAAAACATTCACATTGCGTACAGAAGAAGATCATTCCCTTTGGCAAAAAATTATGGGCCCAGATTATGTAGAAAAAGTTTTTACCTGGGCACACGAAGCAAATCCAGAAGCAGAACTTGTAATTAACGATTACAACATAGAAACAATTCCTGGAAAACGTGAAGGAATGTACAACTTTGTAAAAGATTTACTTTCAAAAAACATTCCAGTTTCGGCAATTGGATTACAAATGCACATTTCTGTGGAAAATCCACCAGTAAGCAGAATTGAAGAAACAATTCAAATGTTTGCAGAACTTGGATTAAAAGTTTTGGTTACAGAAATGGACGTTTCTGTATACGAAGATGAAAAAGAAGAAAGAAAAGAATACACACCAGAACTTTTAGAAAAACAAGCTCAACGCTACAAAGAATTATTTGAATGCTTTAAACGGTGTGCTCAAAAAGGCTGGCTCACAGATGTTATTTTATGGGGAACACAAGATCACCTCAGCTGGAAAAACGACTTTCCAGCAAGAGGCAGAACAGACATTCCTCTTTTATTTGACAAAGACGGAAAAGCAAAATCTGCATTCCATAAAATTGTAGAAGAGTAAAACGTCATACAATTCTCTGCAAAAAATTATTTGCAAGAATTGTATTCAAGGTTCTATTCTTCCGTCATTGCGAAAAGTTCGTTTATAGAAGAAGTGGCAATCTAGTTTCCTCCCCCCCCCTAGTACTTTTCAATAAAGCTCAAACTACAAAGATTTTAAAAATTTATTAATTTTTTTTCTCTGAACTTGCATAAATTTTACATTTTTTTCCTATTGTATATAATAGGGAATTTTTTCTCAAAAATAGACTCAGAAAAAGATTATCGGGTCCCGCCCGACAATGACAGAACCAGGACTTAATCCGAGAAACTAAAAAGAGAGGTATTTTATGAAATTCAAACCAATTGATGAACTTACATTTACAGATGACTTTATGTTCGGTTATGTTTTGCACAATCCAGAAATTTGTAAAGAATTATTGGAACAACTTTTGCAAATTAAAATTGACCATGTGGAATATCCAAAACTGCAAGAGACAATCAACAGTTATTACGATTCAAAAGGAGTTCGCCTTGATGTTTACGTAAAAGATTCTAACAGGGTTTTTGATATCGAAATTCAAAACAGTGTAGATATCACTTTACCAAAGCGAACCCGATATTATCAGTCCATGTTAGATATTGATAATTTGCTAAAGGGTGAAGAATATTCTGAATTAAAAGAAAGCTTTATCATCTTCATTTGCCAATTTGATTTATTTGGACTTAATTTACCACAATACACTTTTAAAAACATTTGTTTAGAAAACAAAGAATTACCCCTTGGTGATGAAACTACAAAAATCTTTTTTAATTCTTTTGCTTACGACACAGAAAACAATCTAGAAATTTCTGCGTTGCTAAAGTATATTAATACTAAGATTCCCACAAATGATTTTACAAAAAGACTAAACAACCTTGTTGAAGAATCTAAAATCAACAACAAATTTAGGAATGATTATTTAGCCATGAATTTACATGATAGAGATATTAGACGTGTTGCTCTTGCAGAAGGCAAACAAATTGGACTACTGGAAGGTGCTGAACAAAAAGCTATTGAAACTGCGAAAAAATTTATTTCCATGGGGCTTTCTTTAGCTCAAGTTGCAGAAGGAACTGGTCTTCCGTTGGAAAAAGTGCAGGAACTTGCAAATAACCAACAAGGATAAAACTGCTATTCTCGCTGACCATACTTTGAGGGTCATCCTCGTGCATGACACGAGGATCTAAAAAACAATTTTCCACTCTAAAAAACTTATTAATAAATTTTCAAAAAAATTTGCAACACGGATTTGTTCGCAACTAACGTTGCTCACTTTTTTTGGAAATGCACTTTCGTAAAGTCTTGTTTGTTATTTTAAGATGATATAGATTGTCGGATCAAGTACGACAATGACAGGAGATTTCTGTCGCAGGATGACAGGAGATATTCTTTCAGAATGATAGAAAAAATGTCATTCTCGTGCACGACACGGGAATCTTTCACAAAGATTTTTTGA
>JAGARY010000172.1 GCA_017622055.1 Treponema sp.
AAATCGTATCGAAGGCTTGCTCCTTGACCAGCTGCTTCTGCAGAACGACGGCGACTTCCACCACCGAATAAATTTTCGAACATTCCACCAAAATCGCCAAACAAATCGCTAAAATCATTAAATGCATGGGAAAATCCACCAGAAGCTCCACCACCACCCATTCCTTCTAAGCCAGCAAAACCATATTGATCATAAATTTGACGCTTTTGATCATCAGATAAAATTTCATAGGCTTCTGTTGCCTCTTTAAACTTTTCTTCTGCTACCTTATCTCCAGGGTTTTTATCCGGATGATATTTTATCGCTAATTTGCGATATGCTCTTTTTATTTCATCTTTCGATGCGTTTTTTTCAACTCCGATAACTTCGTAATAATCCCGTTTTGCCATTATTTTTAGCCTTCTGTGTTATACAATTATAAATATATTATCAAAAAAAAAGGATAGGTGCAACAATATTGAAAAAGGACTGATTTGGAATTGTAGAAAAACTACTTTAACAAATCAGTCCATTCCATAGGTTTAATGAAGAATATTATTTATCATCATCCATAACTTCATAATCTACATCGTCAGCAGAACCCTTTGCTGTAGAATCTGTATTTCCTTGTGAAGAAGATGCATCTGCACCACCCATGTCTCCACCAGAAGCTTGTTGCTGCTTATATACTTCTTCTGCAATTTTATATGAAGCTTGCTTTAATTCTTCAGTTTTAGCTTTAATTGCATCTACATCATCACCTGCTAAAGCTTGTTTTAGAGCTGCAACTGCATCTTCAATTTGCTGTTTGTCAGCAGAAGAAATTTTATCTCCCAAATCCTTAATACTTTTTTCTGTAGCATAAACCAATGAATCAGCTTCATTTCTAACTTCTACACGTTCTCTTTCTTTTTTGTCAGCTTCTGCATTTGCTTCTGCTTCTTTAACCATTCTGTCAATTTCGCTGTCGCTTAGACCACTTGAACTTTCGATACGAACAGATTGTTCTTTTCCTGTAGCCAAATCCTTTGCAGAAACGTGAACAATACCATTAACGTCAATATCAAAAGTAACTTCGATTTGTGGAACACCACGAGGAGCAGCAGGAATACCGATTAAGTCAAAATGACCTAGAGTTCGATTCTGAGCAGCCATTTCACGTTCACCCTGCAAAACGTGAATAGATACAGCAGTTTGACCGTCTGCAGCAGTAGAGAAAATCTGGCTCTTACGGGTAGGAATAGTTGTGTTTCTTTCAATAAGTCTTGTGAATACACCACCCATTGTTTCAATACCCAAAGAAAGTGGAGTTACATCCACCAATACCATTTCTTTATTAACCTCACCACCGATGATACCTCCCTGAATAGCAGCACCAACGGCAACAGCTTCGTCAGGATTAACACCCTTTGAACCTTCTCTACCAAATAGTTCCTTTACAACTTGCATAACCTTTGGCATACGAGTAGAACCACCAACTAAAAGAACTTCATCAATTTTGTCAGCAGAAATACCAGCATCTTTTAGTGCTTTACGACAAGGTTCTTTTGTGCGTTCCAACAAATCTTCTGTCATTTGTTCAAATTTTGCTCTTGTCAAGGATTTTTGCAAGTGCTTAGCACCTGTTGCATCCGCTGTAATAAATGGCAAATTGATTTCTGTGCTAGCAACTGAAGAAAGTTCAATCTTTGCTTTTTCAGCTGCTTCACGCAAACGCTGCAAAGCCATTCTATCTTGAGACAAATCAATTCCTGTATCTGCTTTGAACTCATCAATTAACCAGTTAATAATGCGACGGTCAAAGTCATCTCCTCCAAGGTGAGTATCACCATTTGTAGATCTTACTTCAAAAACACCATCACCTAATTCAAGGATTGAAATATCGAAAGTACCACCACCAAGGTCGTAAACAGCAATAGTTTTTTCTGATTCTTGGTCCTTATTAAAACCATAAGCCAAAGCTGCTGC
>JAGARY010000173.1 GCA_017622055.1 Treponema sp.
CCCCCCCCCCATACCATAGCTAGCACGGTAAGGATGCTAGCAATCTTTGTTATTGAAGTTTTTCTCTTCATTTTTTCCTCCTACTCTTTATTGAGTTATTTTATTATATACCACTTATTTTATTTGTCAAAATTTATTTTATAAATTGGGAAAAAATAGAAGATATGTTTTATATTGAAAGCTTATACCTCTCAAAAAATTGAAAAACATCAATCATTAATCTTTTACAACCATTATTTTTCTAGTTTCATCAATTGTGGAACTAATTACGCGAACAAAATAAAGACCACGAGCAACTTTTGAACCGGCATTATTTGTACCATTCCATGTAAAGTAATGTTCTCCGGATGTTGTTGCTCCGTGGTTCAAATAAGTTACAATATTTCCGTCCAAAGTCATCACCATTACATCAAGATTTCCATCTTGTGGCAAATTGATTTTTACAATTGCTTTTTCACCATAAGTTGCATTAATTACGTTATTTAAAATTGTTACTCCACCTCTTTGATTTGTAACACTTTTAACTTTAAATGACCATAAATCTAGGGAAGTAATATCATTTACGTCTTTCATGCGAATTGCAAACAAAGGAAACTTCATACTGTTGTTCAATTCATACAATCCAGTTAATAAATTATACTTTGGAGCAGGATAAATATTTACTTGAGAATTATCTTCATTCAAATAAGAGAACAAATAGGAAATTTGATTTTCTGACTTCCAATTTTCAACAACAGATTTTGGAAACTCAAATTTTAAACCTGCAGAAATATCATCTTCATCAACTCGCTCTGAACAAATTATCCCATAGTTTGCATTTTTGTTGTATGTAAAAAAGTCAAAATGATTTTCCATTATATTTGGGAACCAAATTCTTAAATTTCCACCAATTTTTTTGTTAAATTGTTCCGATGTCTTTTTGTTTTCTGTATCATTATTAAAATATAAATTTACATTTTCTACAAAATTATTTTCTGTTTTAGAAGTATTATCAACATCACAAACAATTGTAATATCTTTATCATGATAGAAAGTTCCATAGTTTTGCTGATTTTCATTCCAATCTCTTACAACAAAACTAACTTCATCTTGAGTTGTGCTAGTAATTGGCTTTTTGTCTTCTTGAATTGAAGAATTATATCCATACAAAGGAGTTATTCCATTTATTGCCACTTCAGAAATTGCGTGGGTTTGGAACATATCAATATAGTTTCCTAAATCATCTTGAATTAATGTAACGTAAGAATCTTTTATATTTGTAATTGGATCACACATTTTGTAATCATATTTTTTTGGATTAACAACTCTTAAATAAACATTTTTTACATCTTCTAAAGAAACATCTCGAGTAAATGCCATTTTGAATGCGGTGTAATTACCATTATCAAGAACAGATACAGGCTCAGCTGCGATTTTTGAATCAATTTGAATATCTGACGCTGCAAAAGTTCCGTCATCATTTATAGTAATCAACTCAAAACACTGAGGAAGAAGCTCCAAGAAAGATTCAGAAATTTCAATTTTGTTATCATCATTATCTAATAATGAAATTTCAGCCTGGTTAATTTTTTTTGTAAAAATTATATAAAAAGTTTTGTTATCAATTGGACTTAAAATAGTTTCAATTGAAGGGGGAACTCTATCTACAGACAATGAAGTTTTACTTTTAAGTCTATTTCCTGCTAAATCTGTAATATAGCCAATTTTGTCATCATAAGAAAGTTTAAACGTAGTTTTTAATTCAAGATTATTATCTACTAACGGTAAAGAAAAATATAATCCATCAATTTGTTTTGAATCTCTAAATGTTGTTGCATTTCCTGTGAATAATCTTGCATTTGTTCCTACTATCACATTTTTTGAAATATCAAATTTTTCGGAAGGAGAAGATTCTGTATCTGTTGTATACAAAAATGCTTTTACACCATTTTCCAACGAAGAAAAACGAATTCCTCCAGAACTTCTATTTTCTTTATTTGTTTCAAACGCTCTTGAACCGCCAAAAATATCTGCACAATATGAATCTTCTAATATCAAAGTTTGAGAAGAATCATTTTTGCACCATCCTCGTTCTGTTATCCAAACCGCTTCATCAGAATTGTCAAAGGATGGAGTATTGTCTAAAAGATGAAATTCAACTCTATCTAGAGTAACGCCAAAACCGTAGTTATTTCCAATTGCTTCAATGCATTCACTTTCTTGCCAAGGAAGTTTTTCATTCAAACGTGAAGGTGCAAAAATTGGTTTTGAAATATCCCAATTCCCATAAACACCAGATTTTGAAGAATCTACAGTCAAATTATTTTTTACCAAAGTTTGAGAGTTTCCTGCCATGTCAAATACTAAATCATTTTTTCCGTCGCAAATCATACTAACAGTTCCAGTTGGAAGTTCTGCTTCTTCAATATATCCAATCCATTTTTTGTGATTGTTTCCTTGGGCATCTTGAACAAATTCTGTTGGATGAGTATAACCTGCAATTGAATATCGCAAAGAATATTTGTCAAAACGATAAAGTGCATTTACATATTTGTCTGCATTTCCCTGATTATTTTGAGAACCTGTGTAAATTTTTCCATTTTGAATTTTTGCAAGCCCCGCAAATTTTAATTCCCCACTTTGAGTAATATCTTCATTTTGAAGTGCACCAAATTTTTGTGTAACTTGAATATTTTTTGCATTTTCAATGCCTTGGTCATCGGCTTTTAAGAAAACTTCCTCTGCCCCGTTAGAATTTTCTGCATCATTTTCAGCAGGTTCTGTTCCAAAATTTACAAACTCGGAATATACAAACTCAATAAAATTGTGAGAATCGTAAGAAGGCTGAGATTCAGCGCCTTTTGTTTCGTCGTATTCTGTGTGATTTTCTTGTCCTGTTTTTACAGAAATTAAAACAGGTCCGGTTTTGTCTTCCACATTTTCAAAAGGCGTTTTTTGAGTTCCCGATGTTGTGCGTGCAGAATAGTTTGTAAGTCGTTTGCCCCAAAGGTCGGTAATTATGTAAGAAAAAAAGTTTTCGCCCGATTGTGTTGTAGCGACAATTGCCCTTGGAAAATCCAAGCAAATGGTGGTGTTGTGATGAACTCCATCGTAATCTGTTGATTTTTCTTCTCCAACAAAAGTTCCTGTTGCGTCAGTATTCCATTTTGGATTTGCTTTTACATAAACATAATAATTTTTACTTCCGTTTTCTTCATAATATTGATTTACAACTTCAGAAACTTCTGTTGTGCATTTTTCATCTAAATAAACATTTTCAAAATAATGATTTTCATCTAACCCATTATTAAAACGCATTTGTTTTTGAGTAAATCTATCTTTTAAAATTCTAACTGGTTTGTTAAATTCCACACGAATCACATTATCAGAAACTGAATATGCTTTTGTAATTTTTACAGTTCCAGTTTCGTCATCAAAAGCCCAATTTTGATTTCCAGATTTATCTGTACATTGCAAAGCTGCAATTTGGTATGCAGCATCACAATCTGAAACTTCTGAATTATAAACTTCGCAGAATGTCTTTTCCGCATCTGAAGTATCTGGAACAATCAACTTCCATTTTCCACTTCCTAGAGTCCCAGACAAAGCAAAAACTGTTCCGTTGGCATATAGATTTTTTCCTACAGTAATTGATTTATCTTGTGCAACTTTTACAGTTCCGGCGTAATTTTGGAAAATTTCTGTTCCATCTGGCAAAGATGTTTCGAATGTATAAGAAGCCTGACTCCAATGTGCAGGACGATTTTTATTATACGAATAAAGATTTTCAATTCCAGTTTGATTATCTTTTAAAGAATAATTTTCCCCAAGAATTACAACATCTTCGTCAATTTCAAGATTTCCAGACAAATCAACATTTCCAGAATACAATGCAAAATTATTTGATTTTACAAATCCTTTTATTGCAACATCATTTTCTTTTGATTTTGCAATAATCAGATTTCCGTCAATTAAAATTGAAGATTTATCACTTCCAATAGTTATATCTAATGAATTTTGTGATGAATTATAAAAATAAACATTTGAGCCAAAAGTTGCAGTTGGATTTTCTGATTCACCACTTTCTTCAAATTGCTCAAAAGACCCCAAAATCATAACTTGCCCAATTTTAGATTCACTTCCCTTTTCAACAAAACTTTTTCCATAAACAAAATCAGAAATTTTTAGCAATCCCGTATTTTGAATCTTTGCATCCTGTTTTACTGAAACTTTATCTGCAAAAGTAAAAGTTTCTCCTTCTGATGTAAAATCTTTTGCAACAAAAATTTCACCGTCAAAAGATTGAGTTTTTGCTTTAATTAATAATGAGCTTTCTGACTTTATAGCTTTAGTTTCTAAAATTCCTTCATTTAGATTTATTTCTAATTGTGATGTAGATGTCGTTGGAATTTCAACATTTCCGTTTAATGTTAGATTTTTTGAACCTGTTGATGTAACATTTCCCTTTAGTGTGATTTTTCCAGATGTAGCGGCTTCATTTATTTTTAGTTCAGAATCTCCTATTATTTCTGTTGCTTCTAAAGTGATATTATTGGCCGTTATTGTTCCACTTATTGAAGTTTCTCCTAATGTCACATCATTTGCAAACAAGTTCCCTGTAATTAATGTCTTGCCTTTTGTGTGTGTAAAATTAACAGGATTTTCTTCTGTTCCAAATGTTGTTGTTGAATTTTTATCACTTCCAAAAGAAACTGTATTTTTTGATTTAATTTCACAAGCGTTTTTTATCGTTGTATTTTTGTAAAAAGTAATATCTCCTGCGTTTTCTGATGTAGAAAAATTTTCTATTTCGATTGGAGTATCAAAAGTCGTAATTCCACTTTTAACAACTACATTTTTTATTTTTGATAACTGCCAATTTACAAATTTTACAGTTTTTCCATCGTCTTTATTTACAATAATTGTATCATAGCCATCAGTTAACTTAGACAATTCTAAATACCACAAATCTGTAGAACCTATTAATTCAATTGTTCCTTCAATATTTCCCAAAGTACCATTACTACCAGAAACAAATAATTTTTTATCAGAATCAATTGTTATAGTTCCGGTATTTGAAAGAATTCCAACAGCAGAATCTTCGTTTAAAGTAAGCGTTCCATCATTTTTCAAAGTTCCAGCATTAATTGAACCACAACTTACATTTTTTCCAGAGTTGATTGTGATTGTTCCATTTGAATTCTCAAGTTTTTTAAGACCTGCAAAATCTGTATCAATAATAAGAGGATTAGAAGAATCACTACAAGAAAATGTTCCTGTTGACCCAGCAAAGTTTGGATTAACAGTAAAACCTTTTGTTGAATTCAAAATTCCATTTACAACAATAGAAGAACCTGTTCCAAAAGTAATATTATTTGCATCAATTGATAAACTACCACCTTCTGCAATTGTTAATTTTGCACCATCAAAAATTTCAATTTTTCCACCAGAAAAATCAACTCTTTCTAAAATTTCAGGTTGATTCTCTATTTTGCTAATATATGCAGTTACATTTCCACTAGGAACAGTATCATTAGTCCAGTTTGCAGCGATATACCAGTTGTTATCGCTTCCTTTTCCCGTCCAAAGATAAGGCACAGTAACTTCCGCACTAGTATCAACCAAATCTTTTACAAGTTCATCTTTTAAAGATTCGTGACCAACATCAGAAGTTATTTCTGAAATTTTGATACTTGTGGTTGAATTTTCAGGAATTGTGATTTTTGGAATTGTAGCACCAGTCGTTCCATCTCCAGTTGTAGTACTACCAGTTTCCCATGTTTTAACTTCAAAGGAAGTTACATTTTCACCAATAGTTAATAAACTATTCACCGTATCACTTTCATTATTCCAAAACACATCATGATTATCATCAGAATATCCCCATGTTGTTGTATTTAAATTCGTAATAGAAATTGTCCCAGAACCTGAAATATTTAAATTTCCAAGTTTACTTCCTTCACCTCCATTACCTTCTTCATTGGCAATTAATCCATTATCAATATCACCATCATTACTCCAGGAACTTCCTAAAAATAGAGTATTGTTTATCGTTAGAGTGTATCCATTTAAATCAATTGTACAAACATTACCTCCAAAAACAAATAATGTAGAAATTTCTAACGGAGCATTTAATGTTAAAGTTATACTTCCATTCATTGTACAAAGGGCAATAATATCATCTGTTCCATCTGGTCCCGTAACATTTTCATCATTTTGATTTAGCCACTTGACGTCAATTGTTTGACCTGAACCATTAGTAGCTGTCCATACAGTTCCATTCCATACTAAATTTATAGTTTCCCCACTAGCAGGCTTAATCTTCCCTGCCCCTGCAAATCCAAATCCGCCGGAAAAAATCATTAAAATGAGAATTATCAAAAAATGTCTGTTAACAAAATGATTTCGCAATTTCATACAGTATATCATTTAAATTTCGGAATAATCAAAGAAAATTCTAATATGTTGTGCAATCTGTCAAGTATAAAAATTAGGAAAGATTTTCGGCAATTTACCACTCTAATATTCTTGGATCATGAAAAAATCATGCCATATAGGTCAATGGATTCTCCGAAGTTCTTTAGGTCTTAATGC
>JAGARY010000174.1 GCA_017622055.1 Treponema sp.
AATTATAATCCAATATTAGAAGATTTCAACAAAAATCGTACATTAAAAATTCCTGCAATTATGAAAATTTTAGAAAATGCAGGTACAAAACACACAGATGCAGTTGGCGACAATATTTTGGACAGTTCCAACAAAGGTCTTACATGGATTTTAACAGATTGGTATGTAGAAATAAAATCTTGTCCTACTTACGGCGACAAAATTTTATCAAAAACTTGGTCGCAATTTACAACTACAACTTTTGGTTGTGCCAGAGATTTTGAATTATACGCAAATGAAAAACTTGCAGCAATTGCTTCTACAAGATGGGTTTTGTTAGACTTAAAAACAGAACGCCCAACAAAAATAGACAGAGAATGGTTTACAATTTATCAGTCGGAAGATAAATCTGTTTTTGATAATCCACGTTTACCAAAAACAGAAACTGTTACAGAATTTTTAAGTGAAAAAGCGTTAGAAATTAGACGTGGTGATATTGATTTTAATGACCATGTTCATAATCTTACATATTTAGATTACGCTTTGGAAGCAATACCGCAAGATGTTTACGACAAAATGGATTTTACAAAAATTAGAATTTCATATAAATCTGCAGTAAAACAAAATGATAAAATTGTCTGCAAATATGCTTTTGTAAACGAAAAACACATTGTAAACATTTTTGATCAAAACAACGAACTTAAAACTGTAATTGAATTGTCATAAAAACAATTTTATTAGGAAATAATTATGAACAAAGACTCATTCATTTTTTCTGAAAATTTAGACTTTCAAAAAAAGGCTCTAAATAGGTTTGTAAAATATACAAAAATAAATTCTCAAAGTGATGGAGAAAAAGCTGATAACGGTGTTTTTCCTTCTACTCCACAACAAAAAGAATTTGCAAAACTTTTGGTAGAAGAATTAAAAACATTGGGTGTTGAAGCATCTATTAAAAATGAATGTTATGTTTACACATTTATTGCAGGAACTGGTTCTAAACAAAATGAAGAAAGCATTTGTCTTTTAGCTCACATTGACACCTCTGATGAAGTTTCTGGAAAAGACGTAAATCCTCAGATTTTTTATGATTATGATGGCAAAGAAATCACTTTATCAAATAACGTTGTTCATTCAATTGAATCTGACCAAAATTTAAAATTGGCGGCAAAAAACAAAGAGACAATTATCACAACAGATGGTTCTACACTTTTGGGAGCCGATGATAAAGCGGGAATTACAATTATTATGAGTGTGTTGGAATTCCTAAAAGAAAATCCCCAAATTGAACACGCTCCTTTTGAAATTATTTTTTCACCAGATGAAGAAACTGGTCATGGAATGGACAAAGTTCCCCTTGAATCAATAAAATCAAAAATGGCATACACTTTAGATGGTGGCCATATTGGTGAATTTGAATGCGAATGTTTTAATGCTTGGGCTGCAAAAATTACATTTACAGGAAGAGCTTGCCACACAGGAACTGCAAAAAATGGAAAAATGGTAAATGCTTCAACTATGGTAAGTAATTTTGTGGCAAGATTGCCAAGAGACAAAGCTCCAGAAACAACAGAAAACTATCAAGGCTTTATTGCCCCAATGGAAATAAAAAGTTCAATTGAAACTGCAACTGTAGAATTGTTACTTCGTTCATTTACTATTGAAGAAATTGAAGAAGAAAAAGAAATAATTACAAGCATTGCAAATGAAGTTTCAAATGAATTTGGTGGAACTGTTGATATTTGTTTTAAACAACAATACTTAAATATGAAAGAAAAAATTAATGAAAATCCAAAAGTAATAGAAAAGTTGGAAAAAGCTTTTGAACTTGCAAAAGTTGAACCTGTAAAAACTCCAATTCGCGGAGGAACTGATGGTTCTAGATTAACAGAACTTGGAATTCCAACACCAAATATTTTCACTGGTGGGCATAATTTTCATTCAAGAAAAGAATGGTTATCTCTAAACCAAATGGTAAAATCTGCCGAAATTGTATTTAACTTGCTAAGTAAATAATTAGAATTGTTGGGGGAATTTTTAATGTACGAATATGTAATTGAAGGTGGGTATCCAATTCAAGGGACAATTACAGCTAGCGGAAACAAAAACGCTGCCCTACCATGTCTTGCTGCCACTTTATTAACAAAGGAACCTGTTATTTTACACAACATTCCAGAAATTCAAGACACAAACGTAATGATTGAAATTTTAAAATCATTAGGTGCAAAAGTTGAAAAATTAAGTAAAAACAATTGGAAAATCCAATGTGAAAATATTACAACACACGAACTTCCAAGAGAATTAACAAAAAAAGTTCGTGGTTCAATTGTGTTTGCAGGTCCACTTATTGCACGCCTTGGAAAATGCGAAATGATGCCTCCTGGAGGGGATGTAATTGGACGCCGCCGATTAGACACTCACTTTTTGGCATTTGAACATTTGGGTGTAAATATTAGCGTAAACGGTCATTTTTCATTTAATGCAAACAAACTGGTTGGTGCAGATATTTTTTTAGACGAAGCATCTGTTACTGCAACAGAAAACGCAGTTATGGCTGCCGTTTTAGCAGAAGGTGAAACAATTATTCAAAACGCAGCCAGTGAACCTCACATTCAAGACCTTTGTAATATGCTTAATTCTATGGGAGCAAAAATTAAAGGCGTTGGAAGTAACATTTTAAAAATTGAAGGTGTAAAAAAATTAGGTTCTTGTGAATTTACAATTGGGCCAGATTACATTGAAATTGGTTCGTATATTGGAATGGCAGCAGCAACAAAAGGAAAAATCACAATCAAAGGAATTCGGCCAGAAGAAATTAGACCTTTAAAATATAGTTTTTCAAAACTTGGCATTTCTTGGCGAATTGACGGAGACGCTTTAACAGTTCCAAACACGCAAGATTTAAAAGTAAATGCAGATTTAGGAAATATGATTCCAAAAATTGATGACATGCCTTGGCCTGGGTTCCCTGCAGATTTAACAAGTATTATGACAGTTGTTGCAACTCAAGTTGAAGGAACTGTTTTAATATTTGAAAAAATGTTTGAAAGCCGCATGTTCTTTGTAGATAAGTTGATTAGCATGGGAGCAAAAATTACTTTGTGCGATCCACACAGAGCTGTAGTTAGTGGACCAAGTATGCTTCATGGCGACCATCTTGTTTCCCCTGATATTCGTGCAGGAATGGCAATGGTAATAGCAGCCATGTGTGCCCACGGAAAAAGCCGCATTAGCAACGTTTACCAAATTGAACGAGGCTACGAAGATTTAGTAGGAAGACTTCAAAAATTAGGTGCTCACATAGAAAAAGTAGACGTGGAAGAATAAATTAATACAAAGCTCGTTCCAAAATTTCAATAAGCTCTGCATACTCTGTGCGGAGCTTGTTTATTTTTAAATGAGACAAATGTTCTAATTCTGCATGGAATAATTTATCTTTTCCAGAAACTGGCATAAATTGCACATGATTTTGAGTGTAATAATGTTCAATACAACCTTTTGACAAAATATACACTCTAGCCTTTTCAGCAGCTTCTAAAATTAAAAAATATAAATGCTTAATTAAAGGCAAAGTTCTTGCAAGAGGTAAAGGCAAAATATTTTGAAGCATATCATATTCTTTTAAAATCCCTTGAATCAAAACAGCCTGAGTAACATCTAAAGTATCTGCATTTTCATATTTTTCATACAATTTTTGAAGTTTTTCCACAAAAATATCAAAGGTTTTAGAAACTGAATAATCAATATTGCAAACATATTTTCCAATGGCGGCAATTAATTGTTGAAGTTTTTCAATCAAATCAGAAAGACAAACTGTATCAATTATGCGATTAAATTCTTTTGTAGAAAAAATAGAAAGATAAAATGGCAATTCTTGCTGATAAACAGAATCAAGCCAATCTGCAATGCGTTTATCTTGACACATAATATCACGAACTTTTCCGCCAAACAAAGAATCTAAATCTGTAATAATTCGGCCGTCAGTTCCTAGCAAAGAACAAACTTTACAAAAAACACCAAGTTCATCTTTTCCACCCACATCAATAATTCCAGTGCGCACAACGGCCATAGGATTTTTAATGCCATTTAAAAGATTTGTAAACATTTGCTGGTCGGTGTAGCCTTCCACAAAAACTTGGTTATCAGAAAAGAAAAACTGCTTGTGATAAGTATTAAACCTAGGCAAAAATCTTTTAAATAATTGTTCATCTTCGTCAGAAAGATTTTCTATGTGAGTTGGAGTTTTATTAACATGAGTTACAACAACACCAACCAATTCTTCTGGAAATCTTAAATCAATAAAAAATGGGGAATGAGTAATTATAAAAAATATTTTTTTAGGATTTTGTTTTGCAACTTTCCTAATCTCGTTCATAAAAAACTGTTGCAACTGTGGATACAAATGAAGTTCTGGTTCATCCAAAAACAAGCAAGTATTTTTATCATCATACAAAGTAGCAAGAAGATTTATGATTTCTTTTAATCCGTGAATTTTGCCCTTGTGTAAACTATATTCAACTTTTTGTTTCTCATTCACAACAAAAGGAACAATTCTGCCATTAAATCCTTTTTCAAAAGAGATTTCTTTTCCAATCATTCCAGAAAGAACATTTGCTATTCTGTTTCTGATATTTTCGTTTTTTACCCACGAATTGTTTTGAATATTAGAAAGTTCTCTGTTAGCTTGCAAATAAGCAACAGAATAACCTGCCTTTTTAAAAAAAGGAACTAACGATTCTGCAAGAAGTGATTTTCCAGAACCGTTAGGACCAACAATTAAGTTTATTTGAGACCAATTTTCTTTTTTAAAAACTTCCTTTCCCCATAAGAAAGGAAGTTTAACTGTAGATTTTACATGAATCATTAAAATTTATAAGTTCCAGTAGTAATTGTACCACCATTACTATAAATGTCAAAATTAATTGATTTATCTACTTTAGAAAGTTCTAAATAGAATTCTGCAAGATTAGATACAGCAACTCCATTTACCCCAGTAATAACATCACCATTTTGAATTCTTAAAGCAGCAGCTGGTGAACGTTCTTCAACATTAGTAACAACAACACCTTTTAATTTTTTATCATCAATGT
>JAGARY010000015.1 GCA_017622055.1 Treponema sp.
AACGCCATCTTCATTAACCATAAATTTGTCATTATCAACATATATATAACCTTTTTCACCAAGCACAGGATATCCGTCCTTAGTTTCCAAGATTCCTTCTTTTCCAATTAAAAAATTACCATTTCTGGTATAACGTTCCCCATAAGGAGTATCAATAACATAAAAACCTTTACCACTCAAAGCAGTATCAGTTTTTGTATTAGTAATTTTGAACGAGCCCTGTGAAAAATCAATAAAATTTTCGTTAGTTTCAACGCCAAGCCCGAGTTTACCCATAATAGGAGCAGCATCAGCACTACCCATTCCATTTTGAATTGAATAAACACCATCAAAATTAGTACGTCTTACAAGCAATTCCGGAAAAGATTTTGACACAGTAATATCACGTTTGTAACCTGCAGTATCAACATTCGCAAGATTATTAGAAATAGCATCCAAACGATTTTGCTGTGCATTCATTCCAGAAGAACCAATGTACCAACCACGAATCATACATTCCTCCATTAAAGTTTAAATTTACATCTATGTAATTTATCGGGATTATAGAAAAAAGGTTTAGAAGAAATTATGAATTATGAATTAAGAGTTATGGAGTTTTAGGGGACACAACTTACATCTCTTTCTCTTGTCATTAAAAAAAAGGGGAAAAGTGAACTGAGATAAGGAACAGAGCCTAATTTTCCGTCTCCTCGTTTGCCATGGTTTGTTTAAACACTTTGACAGACACGCTCGACTGTAAGTTTATCAACAAACTCCCAAATTTATTTAAAGTCAAAGTGTGTAAAATAAACCTTTTTTTTCTTGTAGGATTTACATTTCGGGTTTATACTTAATAGAAATTGATTCAAAAAGTTTTAAATTTTAGTATATACATCAGACTTTTAGTCTAATTTTTCAAACTACAGGAGTTTTTATGGCATTTTCAACAGAAGAACCAAGAGTTCTATCAATCATTTTAGGAGGAGGAAAAGGAACACGTCTTTATCCTCTTACAAAAGAAAGATCCAAACCAGCAGTTTCATTTGGTGGAAAATACAGAATCGTTGATATTCCACTTTCAAACTGTATCAACTCTGGATACAAAAAAATCTATCTTTTAACACAATTCAACTCTGCATCTTTGCACTTACACATTTCAAATTCTTACAATTTTGATAGATTCTCTGGCGGATTCGTAGAAATTCTTGCTGCAGAACAAACTTTGGAACACAGTGGTTGGTACGAAGGAACAGCAGATGCAGTTCGCAAAAACTTTATTCACTTTAAATCACAAAAACCAACTCACTACATCATTCTTTCTGGTGACCAACTTTACAAAATGGACTTAAGAGCATTTATGAACGAACATATTCGTTCTGGTGCTGACGTTACAATTGCTACAACAGCTGTAAATCGTCATGACGCATCTGGTTTTGGTATTATGAAAATTGACGGGGACAACCGCGTAAAAGAATTTATGGAAAAACCAAAACCAACACAAAATATTGACGAATGGAAAATTCCACAAGAAGCTCGTGGTTCACTTCCAGCAGAAAAAGAATACCTTGCTTCTATGGGTATTTATATTTTCAATGCAGACACAATGGAAGAAGTTCTTCTTGGTGAAAACGAAAAATACACAGACTTTGGTAAAGAAATCTTGCCATTGGCAATTGGAAAGAAAAAAATCAATTCTTATGTATTTGATGGCTACTGGGAAGATATTG
>JAGARY010000175.1 GCA_017622055.1 Treponema sp.
CTAGACTGACATCCAGATAAAACAATTTCTTTTACACTGGCCGGAAAATCTCTTTGCACTTCTGTTTGTTGTGGTAAATATCCAATTTCGTCAGGAAGCAAACCATCACCAGTGTAGATTTTTCCTTCAATTGGAGATAAAAGTCTAAGTATTGTTTTCATTAAAGTTGTTTTTCCTGAACCATTTTCACCAACAATACAAAGATATTCACCTTTTGAAATTTTAAAGTTGAGATTTTTTAAAATTGCGTTAGAATTATATCCTAGGGAAATATTTTCACATATTAATTGTGCCATACTAGAATAATAAATATTTTTACTTTTCTTGACAATTAGAAAATCAATTTCTTGTAGAAGAATATTCATTTTGAGAGGGAAATACTTATTAATTTATGCATCAAATAATTCATTACGACATTGCAGCATTATTTGTAAACTCAATTATTATTTTGTTGTTTTTTAGACGAAATAATATCCCTGCTTTGCAAAATAGAATTTTCTTTGCATTACTAATTGATTGTTTTTTTACAGTTCTTTTTGAAACCCTTTCAGTTTTATTCATAGAAAATCCAGAGCTTGTGCCAAGAGCAATTATTTGGATTGTAAACTGTCTGTATTTTACATTTTTATATTTATTTTCGCTTATCGCTTGTTCTTACAGTATTTCTGTTGTTGATTATTTTGATAATGCAAGGCGCAGACAATTAATAAGCATAAAATACATACTTTTTATTCCCATTGTAATAAGTGTGATTTTTGTTTGGATGTCTCCTTTGTATGATTTTACAAATCAAAAACTTCTTGGTGTTTTTTATCTTGATGAAAACAATATTTACCAAAGAGGAAGCATTTTCTTTTTAAATGGATATGTAATGTCTGTTTACTACGCCGTTTTATCAATAGGATTTTTAATAAAATATAAAAAGAATTTAAGAACTAGTAGCGCCAATAGAATGATTGCTTTTTTTGCTTTGTGTTATTCCGGGGCTGTAATTCAGTTTTTGTTGCCAAATGTTTTAATTCAATGTTTTGTAATCTCTTTGGCAATTTTACTTTTTGAAATCACAATTCGGCATCCAGAAGATATTATTGATGTTAATACAGGATTGTTTAATCAACTGGCATTTGTTAGTTCAAATTCAAAATTTAAAAGACATCAGCGTTGTTCTTGTATTGGTTTGGTTTTAGATGATGTTTCTTTTATTTCTAATACATTTGGAATTAATCAATTTAATAAATTACTAAAAATTGTTTCTGACACTCTTGTAAAAGAATTTCCTTCTGCAAGCATTTATTATTTGGGGCAGGGACAGTTTATTTTTGTTTTTAAGAAAACTACAAAATGGGATATTCAAAAATTAATTGGCAAATTGCAAAATATTTTTAGTAAACCATGGAAAAGTGATTCAATTACTATAAAACTTTACATGAAACTTTGTATTATTCAATGCCCTGATGATGCAGCTTCCCCAGAAGATGTGATTGATTTAATTTCCATCACAACAGACAGCGAACGCTACGGTACGGCTGTTGTTTATGCCAGCGAAATTAATATTGAACACAAAAGACGAACAAGTTACATCGAATATTCTTTGCGTAGCGGATTATTTGAAAATAGATTTGAAGTTTACTATCAGCCCATTTATTCTACAAAAAAGAAAAAATTAATTGGTGCAGAAGCTTTAATTAGATTGCGGGATGAAGAAGGTCAGTTTATTTCTCCTGAAGTTTTTATTCCAATAGCAGAAAAAACTGGAACAATTTTGCGAATTGGGGAATTTGTATTTGAGTCGGTTTGTAAAACACTTTCAGAAATTGATTTAGAATCTTGTGGAATTGAAAAAATTGATGTAAATCTTTCTGTTGCTCAGTGTATGCAAGAAATTTTGGCAGATCAACTTCTTACAATTATTAGTATGTATAAATTGCCAAAATCTATAATCAACATGGAAATAACAGAAACTGCTATGGCACATACTCCAGAAGTTTTGTTACGGAATATAGAAAAACTTGTAGAAGCGGGAATTGAATTTTCTCTTGATGATTACGGTTCTGGCTATTCAAATATGAATTATATGCTTACATTGCCTTTTTCAATGATAAAAATTGATAAAGGAATTGTTTGGTCAGCATTTTCAGATAAACGTGCATGTTTGGCGTTAAAATCAACAATCAAAATGATTTCTGAGTTAGGAATGGCTGTTTTGGCAGAAGGTGTTGAAACAAAAGAACAATCTGATTGGCTTACTGAACTTGGTTGTGATTATTTACAAGGTTTTTATTTTGCCAAACCTATGCCAAAAAAAGATTTTATTGAATTAATGAAAAAAGAATGATTTTTATTCTATGTTTTCAATTCCTTTTTCTTTTGTAGTTACAATTAAATCTAAAACTGTAAAGAACAAAATAACAACTAAAGGTCCCAAAATCAAACCGTTCATACCGAATAAACTAATTCCACCCAAAATAGAGAAGAAAATTACTAAAGGATGAACATTAATACGATCTTTTAAGAAAAGTGGACGCAAAAAGTTGTCTAAGAAACTTATACAAACTCCAGAAATAATTAAGAAGATTATACCTTTTACAACAGAAGTTGAAATGCACAAAATAATTCCTACAGGAACCCAAACTAAAGCGGCCCCAAACATTGGAATAAAAGAAGCAAACATCAATAAAACTGAAAGCAATAAAGAACCTTCAACACCAAAAATTGTCATTATTATAAATGCCACAATTCCTTGGTATAATGCAACTAAAATGTATCCAGAAAAAAGATTTTTTGTGATGTCAGAAAATTTTTCTGTTAAAACATTCATGTGGTCAGGTTTTAAAGGAATTGCTTTTTTTATTAAAGAAAGAAGGTATGGACCATCTAAAAAACAAAAATAAAGTGAAAATACAATAAACATTAATGAAATTACAAAAGAACCTGTTTTTGTTACAACTGCTTTTCCAACAGAAAAGAATTTTGCACTGTAACTTCTAATAAAAGATAAAACTTGTTCTTCTAAAGCGTTAAAATCAATTAAAGGAAGAGATATTTC
>JAGARY010000176.1 GCA_017622055.1 Treponema sp.
CTTTAAATAGTAATTTTAATTTTCATTAACTTTTTTCATTAAAAGTATTTTCTTTTTTTTTTAATTGATTTGAAATTGATTTGAATGATTGAATGAGTCGAATTTCATAAAATTACCTATAAAATAAAACAATATTTGAAATAATTATTATGTAACCAAATCCATGAAATTCAAATCAAAAATTGTGTATCTTTATTCAATATCTGGTTAGTTTTAGACAAAACAAAAAACTTTTGTCAGAAATAACAATAGTAAAAATATCGAATACAAATGGTATTAATATCATTCATACTTCTTAAATGATAACAAAGAGTATTATTTTTCGAAAAATCGAAAAAGATAATACTCTTTCCAACCCTATTGAGTTACTCCATAAAAACTAATATCATTTATTATAGGTTCATAAACTAGAAAGAATAGAATAAATCAAATACCCTCAATGAAAATACACTTGAAATGGATTGAAAATTAGTTGGCGGAAGGTCTGTTTTTTCGTTGTTGAGAAAAAAAACGAAACAAGAAAAAAAACAGTATTTTTAGGAAAAGTTAAGAAAATAGTGAGAGAATTAATTGAAGAAAGGTACACTTTGAGTATAAGTTCTATTAATACAACACCCAATTTGATTTATTTTTACTTCATTCTATTTTTACATCAATTTTTCGGTTGATAATTTTTTGTCATATTTGTTGGTTTTTTTTTTTGAATAATTATTATTTGATAGTATAATTTGATAATTATGTTTATATGAAAAAGAAAAAATTATGATTAAAAATACTAATTGAATTTACTTGTTGGAATAAATTGTGAATAGAGATGAATTAATCTTTCTTTTTTTAAATTAAATTTATGATTTCAATTTGATTTTAAGAGAGAAAATATACAAATAAGCAATAAGAACTCTATAAAACAAAGAAACTATTTTTTCTTTTGTCATTTCTGATCTTTCTTTTCTTTTTTCTCAGTTTTCTTTGTTCTTTGATTAACCCAATATTTTAAAGTAGATGGAGATAATTGAGAATAAGTATTTGAATCTTCTGCACATAATGAATCAATTGCATGAGTAACACCCATAGTTAATGCTTTTTCAACAGCAAGTGATTTCAATTCTGGTGGCCATTTTTTCTTTTTATTCTTCTTTTTCTTTTTTTGTCCAACTTGATTTGAATGTGATATATTTTGAGTATTATTTGTAATAGTATTCACATTTGCTTTTTCAGTTTTATTTATATTTAATTTACTTATGTTTTCTTTGAGATTTATATCTATTTCATCTACTTGTTTCGTTTGTAGTTGTTCTTTTTCTTCTGCAGGTATTGATTCATTTGCCTTTTTAAATTCTTCGTTCATTAGTCTTTTATTCCTCCTTTTGTAGGAGATACAAAAAATACTACCCTCTCTAGGTAGCATTTTAAAAATTTTTCTTTACACTTTGTAAAATTTTTATTTTAAAATTGTTGACACATCTGTATTTTTTCGCTATAATTGTATTAGCGAAAGGCAATTTGAATGGTTATGCCTTTCAGATATGCCGAAGCTACCGCGAATAGCTGAGGCTTTATTTTTTTTATCTCATTTTTATGATGTGATTATATACTTACTCAAGAATAAAGTCAATAAATTTTGTAATCTTTTTTTGTTTTTAAAGGTAATTTATCAAAACAGAGAAAATAATGCCTTAAAATAGAACCTCGTAAAAAATAAGGGCATTTGACAAGTGTTTTTAAATAATATATAATAGCAATACCAAAGAGAGGATAAAGGGCAACGCAGGGGTGCGACCCTGAACGGCTCAATGGTCGACGGTATTGTTAATCAATACATAAGAGAGTAGGAAACTATTCTCTTTTTTTTTGCAAAACAAAAAGAAACCCCACGCGAGATTCCTTTTTGTTTTTGGTTAATCATCTTTTTTCTTGTTGCTGGTACAAAGGCACTGACCAAATGTCATAATTTGGTATGCTACATAGAAATCAACATTGAAAAGCTTTGTTGCTCCCCAAGTTGCAAACAATGTGATAGCAAGTGCTCCAATTGTAACCAGAATAGCCAGGAAAGAAATTCCGTTAGCCTCAGCTGCACAACCATCTGCAATGCCTGCAATTACGAGAATCGCAAGGACAATCAGTACAATGAGAATGGAAGTTCCGAGATTGATATACATGAAAGCCTTTCCCTGTTCTGTCCAACCCCAGCTTTCAACCAAAAAGCTTAACCCGAAGCAAATAAACCATAATGCAAATTTTTTAAACATAGTATGTTCCTCCATTTATCTTTTATTGTTGCTATGACTTACTATATGTAAAACCAAAAAGTTAGAGGTAAAATTCCTCCACTAATTAGTGTAAACAGGAATTAAATATATATAAAACCTATATCTATTATACTATAAATTAAGACAAAATTCAAATTTTATCACATTTCTCGGTCAAAATCGTCCATTTCTCTTTCTCTTTGATCTAGTTTATTTATTTGTTCCTTAACATCTTCTCGTACGAAATTATCGTTTCCAATAATTTCGTAAATGTCGTTGTTTTTATACTCATCATTAGATTTTTCATTTCTACGAAATATTTTTGCTATTTTTCTAATTATTGATTCATAAGCACGCTGATACCATTTTAAACCTTTATTTTCGTTCTCCAGAACTTCATTTCTTTGTTGCAGTTCTTTATTTATTTTTTCTGCAGAATCTAATTTTTTTATCGCCTTATTTATGATTTCAGCTTTAGCTTCTTTTTCGCAACTCTCAATAAATTCATTGTCAAAATAATTAAATTCTATAAAAGATTGCCTTTCTTGTTCTTCTATTTCTGGAGCAAGTTGTTCTCTTAATTCTTCTTTAACTTCATCTTCTAAATTCTTCACAATATATTGATACCTGGCTTGTAAATCACAAGCCTTTTTATATTCTTCTGGAGTTAAATGGTATCGGTCGCTATTCACTACGCCCCTAGAAAGTCTATACCCTGCCTCGTTCATTAGCCTTGTATATTCCGTTTGAAATTCACTACCCTTTTCCTTTTCGTTCCAAAAAGTGCTTTTCGCCGTTTGAATAACATTTCTCTTTTTTCTTCCATCATATTTTTCTTCCAAAGGTATAAAGATCAAGTGC
>JAGARY010000177.1 GCA_017622055.1 Treponema sp.
AGTAAGCAACTAAGTTTGTATCAGCCCCTGAGTGTGGTTGAACATAAGCATATTCAGCACCGAACAAAGCTTCTGCTTCGCGAGCTGCAACATTTTCTACAGCGTCAATATTTACACATCCACCGTAATAACGATGTTCTGGGAATCCTTCTGCGTATTTATCTGTTAAAAGATTTCCCATTGTTGCTTGAACATTTAATGAACAATAGTTTTCAGAAGCAACTAATTTTAGGTGACTTCTTTGATTTTCTAATTCGTTTACAATTGAAGCGGCAATTTCTGGTCCAACTTCTGCAACTTGTTGTAAGTTTGCAACATAAGCTGTCATTGCAGCATTTGGTTTTCCGTTACAAGATGCCAAATAATTTTCTAAAGGTGTAGACATATTATTCCTCTTTTTTTTAATATTTTATTTATATAATTTGTTTCATAAAGAATACTGTTATATAATATAGTAAATATAACTTATATTCAATGAGGTTTAAGAATTGTTATAAATTATGGAACAAAGTTTTTTTGTGGAAAGTGAATTTCTAGATTTTATTGAACATCCTCAAAATCGCAAAGAGTTTATTCAAAAAATGCTGAATAATAATGGACTCGATGCTCCAGTTTTGCAAATGGACGGAAAAAATCATATTTATGTGAATTTTCCAAAATCTCAATATTCAAAAAATAAAACAATCAAAACTATAATTGCTCATTATGATATTTTTCCTGGTAGCCCTGGAGCCAACGATAATTCTTTTGCGGTTTATTGCATTTTAAAATGGGCAATTTTGTTGCATAAAAATTACCAAAATTCACAGGCGCAGCACAATGTTCGGGTGATTTTTACTGACGGGGAAGAGTGCGGGGAAGAAGGTGTAAAATCTCAGGGGGCATTTGCTTTAGCTAAAGTATTCAAAAAATTAAAAATTTTAAATGATGATATTTTTGTTTTTGATTGCATGGGGCGGGGGGATATTCCTTGTATTTGTGATTGTGCAATTCCTTTTAACTCCAATAGAGTGTTTGTAAAAAAATATAAAGCCTTGGAACAAAAAGCTTGTAACGCAATTTCAAAAATTACAAATGGAAACTGTTTTAAAATAAAATCAAATTACAGTGATAATGCAAGTTTTTTAGCAAATGGAATTCCTGCAATTTGTATTACAATGCTTCCATTTGATGAATTACAAAAGTATTTATTTTTGAAGAAAATTCCTAATACTTGGAAGATGCTACATTCTGGGGAAGATAATATAAATAATCTAACAATTAATTCTAATATAAAATGCTTTCAATTATTGACCGAAATTCTTAATGTATAGTAAAATTATAAAATCGTTTTCTATGATATGGAGAAAGTATTAATATGGATGAAAAAAAGTCCCATGGTTTTAAAATGCGTTATTTCACATATTCAATTTTAGGTGTTTCTGTTGTATGTGGAAGTTTATTTTTGTATTTTGTTTTTCGTTTGATAGGTGTTTATGATTCATTCATGTCAAATGTTACTGATTATACCGAATCTACAAAGGCTATTTCAGAATTTAGAGATTCTTCTGATTTTTTAACAAATCAAGCACGGTTATTTGCTGCAAAACAAGATACTATTTTTCTAAATAATTATTTACATGAAGTTGAAAATTTAAAAACAAGAGAAAATTCTATTGATGTAATAAAAATGACTCATAATCAGGATGATGTAATAACAAATGTTACTATGGCGTATAATGAGTCCCAATATATTCAGTCGATTGAATTGTATGCAATGAAAATAACTTGTTTGGCAAATGGAATTGAAGTTTCTAAATATGGCGATATTTTAAATGATATTCTTATTTCTGACTCTATTATGCAAATGTCAAAAGAAGAGCAGTATTTAATGGCTCAGGATTTTTTATTTGCATCTGATTATTTGATTGCAAAAGAACGATTGTTTGAATATTGTGAAAAAGCCAATAGAGAATTAGTTTATGCCTTCTTGGAAATAAAAGAAGAAATGAATAGTTTCTTCATAAATCGTTTTTCTTTATTAATTTTATCTGTGGTAGTGTTATTTATTTCCATTATTATTTTTTCCGTGATGGTTCTATTCTTGTTAATTCGTCCAATAAAATCTTATACAAAATCTATTTTAGTTGGTTTACCAATAAAAAAGGTTGGGTCGGAAGAATTACAAAGATTGGTTCATGCATATAACAAATTATGTCAAAATTATACAGAAAAGGCTAATGTTTTACGTCATAAAGCGGAGCATGATCCATTAACAGATTTGATTAATAGAGCTGGTTTTGATGAAATAAAAAATGTATTGCGTGAATATAATGAGCCTATTGCCTATTTGTTAATAGATGTTGATTTCTTTAAGCAAATTAACGATGTTTACGGTCATCAAACTGGTGATTTAGTGTTGAAACGAATTGCGAAAATGTTGAGTGAACAATTTAGAAAAAGTGATTATGTTGCTAGAGTTGGTGGAGATGAATTTGCTGTTATTATGACAAAATTTGGAACAAGTCCAACAGAAATAATTAAAGCTAAAATTGAAAATATGAATGCTTTACTTCAAACTGTTGTTGATAGTTTACCTGCAATTTCTTTGAGTGTAGGTGTTGCTTTTTCTGAAGAAGGTTTTGTTGATGATCTTGTTGCTCAAGCAGATTCTGCTTTGTATAAAGTAAAGAAAGGTGGTCGATGTAATTGTTCTTTTTATGAAGAATTTAATGGTTAGTTAAATATGAAAATATTTTAAGGTTAAATAAAAAAAACACACATAATACTTTTTAAGAAGTGTTGTGTGTGTTTTTTTTGTCCTCGGTCAAATACGTGGATTTTGCAGCTTTATTTTATTTATCTTTTTTAGTAGGTCTTACTAAGAAAAGTGAAAGACAAAGTGCTACAGCATACAAAACAAGTGTAACAATCAATACGTTTTGGTATCCTGTTGGGTTTACCATAACACCGTTGTGTTCAACTGGATTTCCAAAGTGGTTTACAATAAAACTTGCCATTTGGTTTCCTGTTAATCCTGCAAAAGCCCAAGCCGAAAGTGTAATTCCGTGAATTGCAGAAATGTTTCCCATACCATAGTGGTCAGAAAGAAGTGTTGGAACGTTACTGAATCCTCCACCGTATCCTGCGTTTACAAAGAATATCAAAGCAAGAACTAAGATAATAAGTAAAATGTTTCCTTCACCTTTTTGAATACCATTTGTTGCTAAAACAATTGCTGTAAAGAAAATTGAAAGAATAAAAATCAATTTGTAAATTGTATTTCTATCTTTCAATTTATCTGCCCAAGCACTAAATCCAAGGCGTCCACCAGCATTAAAAATAGCAGAAACTGTAGAAATAATTCCAATTGCTCCACCAAGACCAATACATTTAATAATCATTTTTTCTTGTGAAATTAAAGCCAAACCACAAGTAATGTTCAAATAGAACATCAACCAAATTCCAATGTAACTTGCAATTGGTTCACGTTTTAATGTTGCAATAACACCTTCGTCTTTTGATTTTGTTTGTGGTTCAACCCAATCTGCCGGTTTTGCCAAAAGCAAATGACCAACAAACATCATTACAAAGTAAACTGCGGCCAAAATGTAGAACATTTTGTAGATTCCGCCTTCACCAAGGTTAGAAAGTAAAGATTGCATAATTGGAGAGGCAATAGCTTTTGCAGCACCAAAACCAGCAACTGCAAGACCTGTTGCAAGACCTTTTTTATCTTGGAACCAAAGCATTAATGTTTTTACAGGACTTAAATAACCAGTTCCAAGACCAATTCCCATAATGAATCCGTAACAAACGTAAATTCCAACTAAAGCTAAAATGCTGTGTGGGTTATTTCCGCCGTACCAAATAAAAAATCCAGTTCCAGCCATACCAAGTGCAAATGTAATTGTTGCAATTAACGATGACTTGTGGATGTTTTTTTCTACAATGTTGCCCATAAAAGCAGCAGACATACCTAAGAAAAAGATTGCAAAACTGAATGCCCATTCAGTTGCCCCTTTTGAAAAGCCAATGTAATCAGCAATTTCCTGGCTGAAAATTGACCAACAGTAAACAGTACCAATACTACAATGGAGTAAAAGAGCAGGAATAGCGCCTCTAATCCATTTGTTTTGAATGTTTTTCATACCTTTTTTCCTTTTAGATTGATTTTTACACGCAGAGTAAAAAGTGCATGTATGAAAAGATACCCAAAATTATAAACCTTTTATTTTCAATGTTCAATAGCGTGTTTTTCAATGTTCTCCAATCAACTACCCGAAAATCTAATTGTGCGTTTGAATTTAGAGAAAATAAAAAATCATTATAACTTGTTTTTTGTAACAAAATCCTGTAAATTTTGTTATATGAATATGGACAATAATGATAATCAAAATGTGGCTGGTCTTCCGTCGTTACCAATAAATAATGAAGCATTTCCAATTTCTACAGATTTTTATAAAACTGCATTCCAATTTCAGCAGATTATGATGATTTATGAAAGTGCAATAAAGCAAATAGAAACAAAGCTTGAAATTTTATCAAAAGAAATTAATGTCAATAAAAAAAGAAATCCAATTCAAAATATAAAAACTAGAATAAAATCTCCAGAAAGTATTGTTCAAAAATTAGAAAAAAAGCATTTTCCTGTAAATTTTGATTCAATGATTACAAATCTAAATGATATAGCTGGGGTTAGGGTAGTGTGTCCTTATATTTCTGATATTTATTCAGTAAAAGAAATGTTATTAAAGCAACCTGATATAAAACTTATTGCTGAAAATGATTACATTGAATGTCCAAAAACTTCAGGATACAGAAGTTATCATATTGTAGTAGAAGTTCCTGTTTATTTGTCAAAAACAGAACATAATGTAAAAGTAGAAATTCAACTTAGAACAATTGCAATGGATTTTTGGGCTTCTTTAGAACATCAACTTCATTATAAAAATCCTGAAGAAGTTCCAGAAAGCATTCGTCGCGAACTGTTTAGAGTTGCCGAAACAATTGCTATGACAGATCGCGAAATGGAAGAAATTGCTTTTGAATTACAAGCACTTGATAATTAGTGATTTTAGATTTTTGTTTTATACCCAATATCAGCACTAAATACTTTTCCTGGATTATTTCTTGATAATTCCATAAAGTTCATTTTGATAATACAACTTAATTCTCCAGAAAGAAATTGTGTAGAAGCGTATGCTGCAAGAGAAATATTAAAGTTTTGTTCGGTGAATGTTTCTTGTGTGTATTCTGTTCCATTTTCTCCAAGACAACTTAGTATATCTGCATTAGAATAACTTATGTTTGTGTTAAGACCTAATGTGAAAAAACTAGAACCTAATTTTACAGAATCAACATAGAGATTTATATTTCCACCTAAAGAACCATCTAAAAATGGTAAATCAGATGAATTATTGTAATTTTTGTTAGGAATGTTATAAAGAGTAATATCTAAGTTGCAGTTTTTAAAATTGAATCTAGGTTCAAGTAGAAAATATAGAGTTTCTTTCAATAAATTAAACTCAGTTTTATCGAACGCTGCATTAAAAATTCCAAGTTGAAGAAAAACACTTTGAGTGTAATTATTTCCAATTAATATATTAGTTCCAGCGTGCCAATACGCAGTTTGAACTGCTATTAAGTAATCGTCAGTTGTATTTTCTAAAGGAATTCCAATTCCTCCTAATATATCAAGAGTGAAATATTGCAAAGATGTAGCAAATCTAAGGTCTGCATTGAATACGAATATATTTGAATTGTCTTTGTTAAGTGAATCTGAGTTTATGTATGAATAAAGACCAAAAGCCATTGGAGTGTTTTTTAATAGTAAAACATCACCAATTCCAAATCCGCTTTGTTTATGAATATTACTTCCACTAAGACCTAAGTAACTTGTTGTTAATTTTGAAGCAATTGGTTCAATTCCAAAATATTTTTGTAAAAAGATATCAGAACCAATTTGTTCATAAGTTCCAATAAAAGTGCTGAAGTAGTTTGTGGCAGATAATAATTCGCCTTTTATAACTAATGAAATTTCTTCTATTCTAAAGTTTGTGGAAGTTCCATTGTTAAAAATGTTTTCATCTAAAAAGTCTGCTGTGTTAATGGAAAATTCAGTTCTTGCCCACAATTTATCAGAAAAATTAAATTGACCTGCAAAGAAAGCTTGTAATTTTAAATCTGGATTGTATGTTTCTATATTATCTTCATTTGTTTCTGTACTACCAGAATAGTTTAAATTTACACCTGTCATCCCACTAAAAAAAGAATTAGAAAATAAAAAAGAACTAATTGATAAAACCAAAATTATTATTGATGTTTTTTTGCAAATCTTATTCATAAAAAAAATTCCTCTGCTTGTTTATCGGTAGATTTTATTAAAAACATGAGTAAAAAATGAAATGTAAATTTAAAATAAAAAGAATAAAAAAAATCTCTTGAATTATATGATTTTCGGTATATAATAGTTTTTATGAGTGATTATCTTGATCCGAATAATGAAGAACTCTTAAAAGATTTTTTCGCAGAAGCTGAACAACAAGTAGAGCAGTTGGAAAGTAATATTCTCGTTATTGAAAGCGATCCTTCTAATAAAGAAGCGATTGATGAAATCTTCCGTGCTGCCCATACATTAAAAGGTGGTTCTGCTACAGTAGAAATGACAGAACTTTCTCATTTTACACATTCTGTTGAAGATGTGTTGGATGAAATTCGTTCTGACCGTATAAAAATTGATGAAGATGTTGTAGATTTGCTTCTTTCTTCTATTGATGTTATTAAAGCAATGTTGGATGCTAAAAAAGAAGGTACATCTTATGATGAAGATACCGAAGTTATTACAAGCAAGCTCCATGCTTATTTACCATCTAAAAACGGAGATGCTCCAAAGAAGAAAGTTGAAAAAGTTGTGCAACCAGTGGTTCAGCCTGTTGTTGCTCAACCTGTTGAACAATCAAACTCTGGTATGAATTTGCCAGAACTTTCAGAAGATGAATATCTTGAATTAAAAGGTGCTTGTGAAGGAAGTCAAAGTCTTTGGTGTGTTGCTGTAAAATTTGATGAAAGTAATCCAATGAATACAGTTGGTGGTATTCAAGTTTTTGCCGCACTTAAGAATGTTGGAAATGTATTAAAAACAGTTCCTGATTTTGATGAACTTTATGATGATAAATTTTTTGAAGATGTATTCTACTATTTAGCATCTGATTCAACTCAAGCTCAAATTGAAGATGTTTCTTTCTTAAGTGATGTTACAATCATTACTGATGCAAGAGTGCTTAATGATGATAACTATAGTGGAACTTCAAATGTTTCTGTTGCACCAGTTAAATCGCAACCAGTTGTAGCACCTGTAGTTCAGGCAGAACCTGCTCAAGTAGATACAAATTTATTAAATGATATTTTAAACGACAATATATTAAAACCAGAACCTGCTAAAGCTGCTGTTCAAACTACTTCTTCTGTAGAAAATGACGATAGTAGTTCTGTGGCTGAAAAGCAAGAAAAGAAAGTTGCTCCTAAAAAAGAAGCAACTCATACTCAACAAGGTTCTATTCTTCGTGTAGATTCTAGACGTATTGATAATTTGTTGAACTTGGTTTCTGAAGCTGTTATTACAAAAGCATCGTTCAATCAGCTTGCTTTGCAGACAACAACAGAGTTGTCTCACTTCCAGTTGTTGCAGTATCAGTTTAAAGATAGATATCATCATTTGTTGGAACAAATCCCAGCTTTCCTTGAAGAAATGGAGCAAGGCGTTCCTGCAAACGAAATTAGAAAACGAATTCAACAAGAATATAGTGATTTAGCAAATACTTTTGATGCATTTGAAAGCGAATTTAAATCAATGACTGTTAAGTTCCGTTCATATACACAAAATCTTGGAACAATCTCTGGCGATTTACAAGAAGGTGTAATGAAAATCCGAATGGTTCCAATTAATCAGATTTTCTCTCGTTTCCCTCGTGTTGTAAGAGATTTACAAAGAGATTTAGGAAAGAAAATTGATTTGGTAATTGAAGGTGAAGATACAGAACTTGATAAATCTGTTGTTGAAGATTTGTTAGATCCAATTATGCACTGTGTAAGAAACTCTGTTGACCACGGAATTGAAACTCCTGATATTCGCGTGGCAAATGGAAAACCTGAAAATGGTACAGTTATGTTAAAAGCTTCTAACGAAGGAAACATGATTGTTATTGAAATTAAAGATGATGGTGCAGGAATTGATGTTGATAAGGTTCGCAAAAAGGCAATTGATAAAGGTTTAATCCATCCAGATAAAGTTATTTCTGATCAAGATGCTTATCAATTGATTATGCAACCAGGTTTCTCTACTGCAGATAAGATTTCTAACATTTCGGGACGTGGTGTTGGACTTGATGTTGTTAAGACAATGATTAATAACTTAAAAGGTAATATTTCTGTTTCTTCTGTAAAAGGACATGGAACAACATTTACTATTAAGTTGCCATTAACACTTGCAATTATTCAAGGTCTTCTTGTAAGAGTTGGAAAAGAAGTTTACTCTATTCCTATTGCAAACGTTATTGAAAGTCAATGTGTTAGTCCTGATGAAATTAATCATATTGATAACTACGAAATCTTGAATGTTCGTAATGAAGTTATTAGTATTCTTAGATTGTCTAGACTCTTTAATATTAAAGAAAGTCAACAGTCTGATGAATGTTATATTGTAATTGTTGGTTCTCAAGAAAAGAAAATTGGTGTAATGGTAGATGCGTTAATTGGTGAAGAAGACGTAGTTATTAAACCATTGCGTGATCAATTTACAAACTCACCTGGAATTGCTGGTGCTTCTATCCTTGGTGATGTTTCTGTTTCTTTGATTATTGATGTTGGGCAGTTACTTGAATTAGGAATTCAGCAAGAAATCCTAACTCATCAAGAAGAAGTAATGTAGGCTAGTTTAAGGCGGTGTTTTTATGGAATTGAACAATCAGGTAGTAACACTTGAAAAAGAAGTAGATGAAAAGACTCTAGAGCAGAATGAAAATTCAATGATTGACTTTAAAATGGTATCATTTTCTCTCTCTGGAAAAGACTACTCAATTGATATTATGCACATAAAAGAAATTGCAAAAGCTGGTCGTTTTACTTATGTACCAAATACATTGCCATTTGTTCTTGGTGTATACAATTTGCGTGGTGAAATTATTCCAATTCTTGATTTACGTTTATTCTTCAATATTGAAGTTCCTGAACGTGTTGACGGAAAAATGGAAAACTTGTTAATTTTGAATATTGATGATCAGCGTTTTGGTGTTGTAGTTGATAAAATTGACAAAGTAATTGGAGTTCAAAAAAGTACAATTCAGCCACCTCATCCTTTATTTGGTGATATTAATATTAAATATATTAGTGGTGTAGTTGAAAGTAATAATAGATTATATGTTTTGCTTGATGTTACAAGAATTTTTTCTGCAACAGCAGAATCTGATGAAGGTAAACCTATTGCAATAAAATATAATACTCAAATTGAACAAAATAAATCGGAATTAAAAGAAGTTGGTCCTAAAAAAGCAGCTCAACCTTCTTTTGTTGTAAAAGAAGAACCTGTTGCAAGTGGACTTTCTGAAGCAGATTATAATTTCTTAAAACAGAGTTTGGCAAATTACGCTAAATTTTATGTTTCTTCTGTGAATGAATCTTGGATTCGTCATAGAGCAACAGAGTGGTGTAGTGAAAAGAACTCTAAAAATGTTCAATTGCAAAATGAAATTGAGACTGAAGAATTCTTAAAACCTTTCTGGTCAAAATTTACAGGAAAATGGTGGTCAAAAGATTTTGCTTCTGAATTAGAAAAAGCATTGCCAGAGAATTCAGCAAAACAAATTATTGTATGGAATCCTGGTTGTGGAAAAGGAACTGAAACTTATTCGTTGGCATGTGTACTTAAGAAAAAGTATCCTGATGCAAAAATTAGAATTTATGCACAAGATACAGATTTGCTAAGTGTGTCTAATGCTTCGTTAATTTCTATTCCTTCTGAATTGGTATCAGACTGGTACAGTCCTTATTTGACAAAAAAGGCAAATGGGGATTATACTTTCAGTCAGGAAATAAAAGATAGTATAATGTTTGAATATCATGATTGTAAAAATACTAATGCTTTACCAATGGTAGATATCGTATTTGCAAGAGATATTCTTTCATTACTTGATGAAAAATCGCAAGAAAATGTTGTTGCAGACTTTTTAGAGAAAATGAAAGGTAATGCAGTTGCTTTTGTTGGTGATAACGAAACAATGCCTTCATCTTTTGGTTTTGGTGAAAAATCTGTAGGAAATTTTGTTGCGTATAATAAAGATTAAAAGGGGATAAAAATGCGAGTTGAATATATCAATCCATTTGTAGAAACTTCATTTCGTGTTCTCCAAGAAGTTCTTGGTGGTGCAGAAGTAAAACGTGGTGATTTGTATTTGAAATCTACTGCTATGCCTGTTATGGGTGTTGCTGCTTTAGTAGGACTTGCAGGAGATGTTGAAGGTCGTGTTCTTTTTGATATGACTATGGAAACAGC
>JAGARY010000178.1 GCA_017622055.1 Treponema sp.
ATATTGTAAATCTTCTTTTCCTAGGTTTACTTGCCAGCGGATTTTGTTTTAGTGCGTGGAACAAAGCATGCAAAATTGTTGGAACTGTAAAAATTTCATTTGGAATTTATTTAATTCCTGTTGTTACAATTATTTTTGCATTTTTCACTTTGAATGAACACCTTTCTTTAATGGGCATTATTGGTACGTTTTTAACAATTTTTGGATTATTTGTAAGTAATAAAAAATAGATTATTATTTAATAATTCAAATTTTTACACAATTTCAACTTTAAAAACAATTTATTTTTGAAATAAAATCATTATATTATTGTAATTATTACAAAATTAGAGTAAATTTAAATTCATAGGATTTATTTTTTTATGGAAAATTACAATAAAATTTTGATTGATGCAAAAATTAGACCTTCTATACAAAGATTGGCAATTTATGAATTTTTATGTAAAAATAAAATTCATCCAGATGTTGAAACTATTTATTCAAAATTAGAAAAACTTTACCCTACTCTTTCGCGAACAACAGTTTATAACACATTAGAGTTGTTTGCACAAAACAAAATTGTTCAAACAATTAAAATTGATGATGACAAAATTCGCTACGATGCAGACACATCAAATCATTCACATTTTAAGTGTACAAAATGTAATATGATTTTTGATCTTCACACTACAGAAGAATCAAATAAATACCTTGATAGTTGTAAAGATAATTTACCAAATGGGTTTGTTGTAAATAAATTCCAAACAAATATTTGGGGTTATTGCAGCGAATGTGCATCTAAATAAAAAAAGGCTGTCCGTTTATGACAGCCTATTCTTTATTTAGGGTTTATACAAACCCTAAAAACGGACGAGTCAAGGGCTTGAAGGTCGTGCCCCTTGACCGGACGTATTCTATTTTAACAAATCTAAAATATCACTTCGTTTCCATCTAACTGCAATTGTATAAGGTGTATCGCCAGAAACGTTTTTAACATTTTTATCAATACCAAAAGAAAGTAAAGTTTTAATAACATCTACAGAACTAGATTTTGCTGCATAATGTAAAACTGTATTTCCTTGAATATCTGCCAATTCACCAGCATATTTTACAATATTAGAAATCATTAATTTATTATTTTTTTCAAGAGCAATAGAAACACCATTTCTACCTTTTTTATCAATCATCTTAAATGGATTTGCTCCATTTTCTAATAACATTATTGATAATTTTATATTATCATTTTCAATTGCATAATTTAACGCTGTATAACCATTTGCATTTCTTGTATCAATTGGGTATCCATCACTAATTAAATATTCAAGCAATTCAACAGAACCATTTTGTTTTACAACTAAGTGGATTGGCGTATTTCCATCACTATCTGTAATTGTGTAATTATTTCCTAAAACACATTTGATAATATCAAAATCATCCTTCATTACAACAGAGAATGGAGTATTTCCATTTTTATCACGAGATAAAGGATTTCCGCCAGCATCTCTAATCAACTTAATTATAGATTTATTTCCAGTTGCAGCAGCTTCGTGATAAGAATTTTTACCATTGATTTCTTGTACATTTGGATTTGCCCCGTAAGATAATAACAATTTTACAACACTATTATTTTGCCCACGAATTGCATCCATTAAAATTGTAACACCATTTATATCACTTGCATTAGAATCTGCTGCACTGTCTAAAAGCAATTTAGCTAAATCATTTTTACCTGTAATACAAGCTTCAGACAAAGCAGATTTTCCTGCAATATTTTGAGCATTAACATCAACACCAAGTTCAATCAACTTCATTACAGATTTTTCAGCATCCCATCTAACAGCAGTATGCAAAGGAACACTACCCAAATTATCTCTAACAGAAAGATCTGCACCACCGTCAACAATCAACTGAATTATGTTTGGATTATTTGTTTTAACCGCATTAAATAATGCAGTTTCACCATTTGCATTTTTTGTATGAATATCAGCACCTTTTTGCAACAAAGCAACAATTGCATCTGAATATTCCCATTCTGCAGCATAATGTAAAGCAGTATTTCCACTACCATCAGTTGCTTTAATTGTTTTTGAAGTAATCAACCAATCTTGAATCGAACCACCGTATTTTAAAGCCAATCTTAACGGAGAATTATTATTTGTATTTGTAGAGAAAATATCAGCATTTTTTTCTAATAAAATTTCTCCAACTTTTTTTCTATTTTTCATTACAGCATAAAATAATGCAGAGTTTCCGTTTTTATTTCTAATATTAACATCATTTGAAAGACTAATAATATATTGAACTTTTAGCAAAGATGCATCATTCATTAATGCAATATGCAAAGGAGTATTTCCATCAGAATTTTGTAATAAAACATTAGTTTCATTTACAATCGCTTCTAATAATTCATTACTTTCACTAGCAAGTGCCAAAGACAATGGAGATTCACCTCTTGTATTTTGGGTATGAATATTCGCTCCATTTTCTGCCAAATACTTTATAGTAGAAATATCACCATTTTTCAAAGCAATTTCTAATGGAGTAACCCCTTCTTTATTTCTTGCATTGACATCAGCACCATTTGAAACAAGCAATTCCACTACAGAAGAATTAGAATTTAACATTGCTGCAGTATGTAAAACTGTATCACCAAACATATCTTTTTCATTTAAGTTTGCATTATACTTAATTAAGAAAGTATATGTTTCAAACAATTTGTCTTTTGGAATTATCAATAAAATTGGAGTTTTTCCAAGATTATCTTTTGCATTGATATACGCACCAGAATCTAAAAGCATTTTTGCAATTTCAAGATTTCCATAGCGAATTGCATCATGCAAAGGAGTATTTCCAGCACTATCTTGAGACTTTTGATTTGCATTATTTTCCAAAAGGAATTTTACAATTGAATTATGTCCTTCAATTGCCCCAAAATGAAGTGGAGTTTGACCATCATCAAATCTATAACTTAAATTTCTTGAAATTAAAGCTTCTTGGAAATAATCATAATCTGTTTTTACAGGATCTGCACCACCGTAAATTAAAGTTGCAATAATTTGTACAACATCATAATTTTCAATATTTTCAAAAGCCAAATCTAAAGGAGTTCTTTCATAATTATCTTTTACAGAAATTGGGATTTTCTTTTTTATACAATATTCAATACCTGTATTATTAAAAGTTTCTACAAAATAATGAACAATTGTTTTTCCTTCTACATCACGAATTTCACCAGTTTTAGTAGTAACAAAAATATCATAATAAGCTTCATCTTTAGCAATTGCCAAATCAAGAGCTGTTTTTCCATCTGCATTTCTAGAAAAAATATTTGCACCCATTGAAATAAGTGCTTTTGCAGCTTCTCTTTTGTCTTTTGCAATTGCAACATGAAGTGCTGTATCACTATTATAATTTTTAAGTTCTGAATCAGCACCTTTTATCATAAAATATGTAATTAAATCTGCATCATCTCGTTCTGCAGCAAGGTGAAGAACTGTATTTCCATCTTCATCAATTCCGTTAATGTCACTAGGCATTTGAAATTGGCCTTTTGCAGCATCAATTTCATTATCCTTAATCATTTGATGAGGAGTTTTTGTTGACTTACATCCTAAAAAACATACAGACAAGAGTGCAACTGCTGATAAAACTTTAATTTTAATAAATTTACTCATATTTTCCCCTATATGAAAGTTCTATACCTTCACTATCGGGAAAAAACATAACACAGTTTAGAAAAAAAATTACTAAGTTTGTTTGATTGTATTTAATTAGATTTAATTTGAATTATCTTTCAATAATTCAAGCATTTTGCGAAAAGCACTGTCAGATTTGCTAAGTTCTTTTGAACCCCGAGTAATTTTGCACAAAGACATTCTAAATTTTTTTGCAATTTCCCGCTGAGTAGACCCTTTATCAATTTCTTTTACTAAAAGCCATCTATTTGCAATATCTTTTAATTCTGGCTGGGTAAAAAGACAAAGAAAAAAATCATAAAGGAACTTTTCATCACCAGATTTTATAATAAGATGAGAAAGTTCCTTTATTGTTTGTTCCACTTGTTCAGCTGAAATTCCGTTATTTTCTTCAATACAATTGTCTTTGTTATTATTCATAGAAACAATTATATAACTATTTTAATAAACCTTCAATCTTTTTTACAGCTTCATCTAAATAACTGCATTCAACAGACTCAACATCTCCAGCATCTACCGCTTGTGATGTACTTTCTTCCATAGGAATACGAGCCAAAACAGGAATATTAAAATCTTCTGCAATTTTATTAATATTGCTTTTGCCAAAAACTGTAATTTCTTTTCCACAATCAGGACATTTTACATAACTCATATTTTCAACTAGTCCCAAAATTGGAATATTCATCATATTTGCCATATTTACAGCTTTTTCTACAATAACGCGAACCAATTGCTGAGGAGAAGAAACAATAATAATTCCATCAATTGGCAAAGACTGGAAAACTGTTAATGGAACATCCCCAGTTCCCGGTGGCATATCAACAAACATAAAATCAACATCATTCCAAATAACGTCTGTCCAGAATTGTTTTACAGCACCAGCAATAACAGGCCCACGCCAAATAACAGGATCAGTTTCGTTTTGAAGCAAAAAGTTCATAGACATCAATTGAATTCCGCTATCTGTTACAACAGGATTCAAAGCATCTTCACCTTCTACAGCAGTTGCCCGTTTATCACCAACCCCAAAACTTTCTGGAATTGAAGGCCCCGTAATATCAGCATCCAAAATTGCAGATTTAAATCCATCTTTGCAAACTTTACTAGCAAGTAAACTAGTTACAAGAGATTTACCAACACCACCTTTTCCACTAACAATTCCAATAACTTTTTTTACACTACTTTTTTTGTGTAAATCAACATGAAAATCTCTCTTTTCGCATTTTTCGCTACAACTACTACAATCGTGATTACATTCAGCCATACAAACTTCCTTATAATTTTAGATAGGCTTAAAAAAAGAATTTACAGTTCAAAAAAAGCGCGGGTCCCAGCGACGAAAAAAAATTAATAAAACTTCGCCACTAACGCTCGTTTTTTAATTTTTTTTCTGCGTCCCGCTTTTCTACAATCATAAACTTTGTTCTTTACTAACTTTAAGCTTATCTAAAATATACTAATACATAAAAAAAAAATCTATATGTTTCTTTTTTTTCTTTTGGGCGTGTTTTTATGGCAAGCCATAAAAAACAGGCTATCCGCTCCAATTCGGAAAACAAGTTTCCGAATTCCGCTTCTATCCTTCACGCTTATCACCATTGGGCAGTTTATTTTTTTTCTATTATACACTACAATTAAAAAATATAACAAATTAGGAGGAGGAACTTTTTTTACAGTTCCTAATTTAAACTATGACATCACAAATGATTGCTCATCTTATTGCCTTTGTTCTTTATTTGGGACTTATGGTATTTGTTGGATTAAGAACAGCAAAAAACAACAATTCTGCATCAGACTTTTTCTTGGGCAGTAGAAAAGTTGGACCTTGGGTTACAGCTTTAAGTGCAGAAGCATCAGATTCATCTGCATGGCTTTTAATGGGTCTTCCAGGACTTTGTTATCTTGGTGGTTTTAAAGAAACATTTTGGACAGCATTAGGTTTAATTGTAGGTACATACCTTGCTTGGCTCATTATTGCAAAACCTTTACGCAAATGTTCAATTGCATTTGACGATTCAATTACAATTCCAGAATTCTTAAAAAACAGATTCAAAGACAAATCAAACATTCTTTCTATTGTATCTGTTTTCTTTATTGTAGTTTTCTTTACAATTTACACAGCGTCAGGATTCGTTGCTTGTGCTAAACTTTTCCGTTCTGTATTTGGTTTGGACTGGAATATTGGACTTTTAATTGGATTTGTAATCATTCTTTCTTACACAATTATGGGTGGATACAAAGCAGTTTGTACAACAGACTTTATTCAAGGTGCATTAATTTTTGTTGCTTTTGTTATTTCTTCTATTATTATCATTGCATCTTTAGGTGGTGTTGGAAACGCAGTGGACCAAGTAAATAACTTTACACAAAAAGCTTTAAGTGGAGAATTTGGAGAAACTATATTAAAATCTTTCACAGAAAACAAATCATTTTCTGTAATGTCTGCAATTAGTGCTTTTGCTTGGTGTTTAGGATACTTTGGAATGCCACACATTATTGTTCGCTTTATGGGATGTCGTTCAAACAAAGAAATTACAACAGCTCGTCGTGTTGGAATTTCTTGGATGATTATTTCTTACATTGGTACATTCATTATTGGTACATTAGGAACTGCTTATCTCTTTAATAAAGGAATTTTACTTGGTGCAAATCCAGCAGAAGTTTCAATTTCTGGAATTGCTGTTTTAGGAAACGGAACACAAGAAGCTGTTTTCTCAGAAACAATGCTTAAAATGTTCCCAGCATTTATTGCAGGAATTTTCCTTTGTGCAATTTTAGCAGCAGCTATGTCTACAGCAGACTCTCAATTACTTTCTGCATCTTCTGCAATTGGTCAAGATATCTTCAAAGGAATTATCAAAAAAGACGCAACAGACAAACAAGTTTTAACAGTAAGTAGAATTTCTGTTTTGGTTATTGCTGTTGTTGGTTTATTACTTTCATTAAACCCAGATAGTTCAATTTTTGGTTTGGTAAGTTATGCTTGGGCAGGATTTGGTGGTACATTTGGTCCATTAATTTTACTTGCTCTTTACTGGAAAGGAACAACTGCAAAAGGTGCAATTGCCGGATTAATTTGTGGTGGTGTTACTGTTGTAGTTTGGCACAACTTAAAAGGTGGAATTTTCGACGTTTATGAAATTCTTCCTGCATTTATAATTTGTTTAGTTGTTACAATAGTTGTTTCATTGTTTGATAAAAACAAAGATTCACAAATGCTTGAACAATACGAAGCATATAAAAACATGGCAGACTAATTCTAAACAATATCTAAATATTATTATCATCCTCTGGCTCGACCAGAGGATTTTTTATATGGAAGATGCTGAATCAAGTTCAGCATGACATAACTTTTTGATCATTTCCCCATAATAAGATATTTGCTTTTCCCTTCATTTTTTTATGTAATTTTTTTTAAAAAATTATTGACATATTTGAATATATATTGCATTTTATCGATAGAAAGATAAAAAATTGTCAACAGAAAACGACCCAACAATGTAGCTAAGTTTTTTGAAGAAAGTGCTTTTTGTCCTGCGTATGTGGGGCTTATCATTTTTTTAGATTGAGGTTACTTGAATGAACGGAAGTCAGGTTACCATTGATCATGTATCCAAAAAATTCGGCGACTTTGTTGCTTTGGATGACATCAACTTTGTTATTAAGCCGGGAGAATTCTTTTCTCTTTTAGGCCCTTCTGGTTGCGGAAAAACTACTCTTCTTCGCATTATTGCTGGTTTTGAATTTCCTGATGATGGTGTTGTATTATTTGATGACACAAACATCATTCCTTTAAATCCAGACAAACGTCCTTCTAACACTGTTTTTCAAACTTATGCATTGTTTCCACACATGACAGTTTATGAAAACGTTGCTTTTTCTCTTAAACTAAAAAAACTTCCAAAAGACGAAATTGACAAAAAAGTTAGAGAATATGTTCATCTTGTTCAATTGGACGAACACATCAACAAAAAACCAAATCAACTTTCTGGTGGACAAAAACAACGTGTTGCAATTGCCAGAGCATTAATTAACGAACCAAAAGTTCTTTTACTTGACGAACCACTTTCGGCTCTTGATGCAAAATTGCGTGCAAATCTTTTAATAGACTTAGACAGAATTCACGATCAAATTGGAATTACTTTTATTTATGTAACTCATGACCAAGTAGAAGCACTTTCTGTTTCAGACAGAATTGCAGTTATGAATCATGGTCATGTTTTACAAATTGGAACTCCTTACGAAATTTACGAAAGCCCTGCAACTCAGTTTGTTGCTCAATTTATTGGCGAAACAAACCTTTTTGATGCAGAAGTTGTAGATTGTGTTCCTCACAAAGATGTAAATGGTCAAGATGATTTTATGGCAACTTTAAAAGTTCCAGAACTTGGTCAACAAGCACCTTTGGCAACAGACACAGAAGCTACAGCCGCTTTAGACCGATATATGCAAGTTACAGATTACGAACACACAGAAAAAGGTCAAAAAGTTGCTTTTACAATTCGTCCAGAAAAAATTCGCATCACTTTGGAACCTCCTGCAACAGGAAGCCGCACAGATGTAAATGTATTTAGTGGAATTGTAGAAGAACCAATTTATTCTGGGTTCCAATCTAAATTTTATGTTAGACTTGAAACTGGTAAAATTATTAAAGTTTTCAAACAACACACAGATTACATGGATGAAGGTCCTGTAATTCACTGGAAAGACAAGGTATACGTTTCTTGGTCTGCCGAAGATGCGTACATTGTAGAAGATATCGAAAAATAATCGATTTTATAAGTTATTGAAAATTATTTGAGAAGATTACCAATGAAAGATAAAGCTTTAGAAAAACAAAAGAAATTTAAGCTTAATACAGGAACTTTCTACGGATGGCCAATGGGAATTTGGTTTATGATTTTTTTCGTAGTTCCTTTAGTAATTATCCTTGTATACAGCTTTTTAAAAAAAGGTGTGTACGGTGGTGTTGAACTAAAATTAACATTAAAAGCTTACATTCAAATGTTCAAACCAGAATATGGCTTGATTTTACTACGAACATTAAAAATTACAGTAATTTCCACTTTAATTACAATTTTAATTGCTTTGCCTTGTGCTTATGCAATGGCTCGCAGTAAACATCAAACTTTATTTTTGTTTTTGATTATTATTCCATTTTGGACAAACTCATTAATCCGCATTTTTGCCTGGATGAGTATTTTAAACAACGATGGAATGCTTAATCAAATTTTATTAAAACTTGGAATAATTAAAGAATACTTGCCATTTTTATACAACACAAAAGCGGTAATTTTAGTAAGTGTTTACATGTACATTCCTTACGCAATTTTACCAATTTTTACTGCTGTAGACAGATTTGACTTTTCTTTATTGGAAGCAGCCAGAGACTTAACTGCAACAAAAATGCAAGCAATTACAAAAGTTTTGCTTCCTGGCATTAGAAGCGGAATTGTTTCGGCATTAATTTTTACATTTATTCCAATTTTCGGGGCATATACAGTTCCTCTTTTAGTTGGTGGAAAAGATTCATACATGCTTGGAAACATCATTGTAGATCAAGTTCAAAAAACTAGAAACTGGCCTCTAGCTGCAGCATTCAGTATGATTATCACTTTAATTTCTGTAATCGGAATTATTTGGATTACAAAATCAAATGATAAAGATGCCCAACTTAAAAAGAAAAATACAAAAGAAGATAATTACGTTGGAGGTATTCAATAATGTCAAAAAATCTAGCAATGCTCTTCAACGATGCTTTTAAAGCAAAGCGTCCAAAATCTGAAAATGCAAGACACGCTAGACGTGCTTGGAAAAAACGTGGACATTTAAAATTTTCTTTTTCTAAACTTGTTTTGTATTTAACAATTTTGTTTTTATTCATTCCTTTAATTATCATTTTTGTTTATTCATTTAATGAAAGCAAAGGTTCTGAATTTACAAAATTTAGTTTAGTTTGGTACAAAGAACTTTTTGTAAACTCTGATGATTTGTGGCATTCTTTGCTAAACAGTTTTATTGTAGCTTTTTCGTCTGCAATTGTTTCTACAATTTTAGGAACAATGGCTTCTATTGGTGTAAACTGGTACAAATTTAAGGGAAAAAAATTAATTCAAACACTCACCTATTTGCCAATGGTTTTGCCAGAAGTTATTATTGGTATTTCAATGGTAATTTTCTTTTCTGGAATCCATTTACCATTAGGATTATTTACAGTTTTTGCAGCACACACAACTTTCTGTTTACCATTTGTTTTTCTTATGGTAAATGCACGTCTTGATGAATTTGACTACTCAATTGTAGAAGCTTCACACGACCTTGGAGCAACAGAAGTTCAAACAATGACAAAAGTTGTAATTCCTGCAATTATGCCTGGAATTCTTTCTGGATTTTTAATGGCAATTACAATGTCACTTGAAGATTTTGTAATTACATTCTTTGTTTCAGGACCAGGTTCTACAACATTACCACTTTATGTTTATTCAATGATTCGTTTTGGCGTTTCACCTGTAATAAATTCACTTTCTGTAGTAATGATTGTATTCACTTGTTTAATTGCATTCCTTTGTAGAAAAGGCTTAAAAGGATTTGCAGCAGGACATTAATAAATAGTTCAATATTTTAAGTAATAAAATATTAATAGTCATTGCGAGGAGCAAAGCGACGGTTGATACAACTTCTATCAAAGTTTCGCAATGACAAAAAAAATTAAAAAGTCTAAGGAGACAACAAATCTATGAAAAAAATTGTAACAATTGTTTTGTCAGCATTATTGTTATCACTCTTTACATCTTGTGGTTCAGAAAAAGATGATGGCACACTTTATCTTTACAACTGGACATATTACACACCAGATTCAGTTTTGGAACTTTTTGAAAAAGAATTCAACTGTACAGTAAAAGTTGACACATTCGATTCAAACGAAGTTATGTATGCAAAATTAAAAGCTGGTGCAAAAGGTTATGATATTAC
>JAGARY010000016.1 GCA_017622055.1 Treponema sp.
AGGGAAGGTCTTGCAGAAGGAATTGAGCAAGGAATAGAACAAGGTGCTGAACAAAAAGCTATTGAAACTGCTAAAAATTTTATACATAAAAATATTCCACTTGAAACAATCGCGGAATGTACTGAACTACCTTTAGAAAAAGTGCAAGAGCTTGCAAAGCTATAACCCAAAATAGTTGGATAACAAAAAAAATAAAGTGTATTTTTTTACGTTTTCCAATGGAACACCGGGCGCCAGCACCCTTACACAGGAGATAAGAAACATGTTAATTGCCGAATACAGTTACGAAACAGACATTAAAGTTCAACGCAGAGAAGCTTACAGGGAAGGTCTTGCAGAAGGAATTGAGCAAGGAATAGAACAAGGTGCTGAACAAAAAGCTATTGAAACTGCAAAAAATATGATTTTACAATCGGTAGGAACTTTAGACCAAATATCTTCAATAACTGGGCTTTCTGTAGAAGATATTAGTAAATTAAAAGAAGAACTAGAAACTAAATAATTTTTAATCCTTCGGTAGAATAAGATTCCCTCCGAATGTGTCCTGCCAGTGTCCTTACATACTTGGAAACCTACTGACCAGCGGACTTGCACAGGAGGGACATAAAAATTTTCTGATCAATTTGTCTTAAGTCACTTCGAGTAGTTTACCAAGTTTCTTGCAGAAACCTGCTCTTTCCAATTGACCACCGAAAGCCATGCAAGCCCTTGAATAAAGGGCATCAGCATATCATCCAGTGCTTTTTCTTATCAATCTTTTATATGATCAATAATCAATGACTTTTAACAAATTGCAAACAACTTTTTTTTATGATAAACTTCTTATTGTTAAACTTTTAACACTAATCATATTTTTCACCACTTTTTTCTATTAAAAAGGCACTTTCAAGGGAAATAAATCGTTTTTCTGAATTGCTACAAAAGGAAGGTTTTTCTATAATGAAAACATCAGTTGATTTACCAAAAGCAACTAAAAAAAGGATTACACAACTACTTCAAATACTTAAAACTTGGGAAAGTAAAAAAATCACTTCTGTAGAAATTAGCAATCTTACAGGATGGAAAAATTCACTTATTCGCCACGATTTTTGGTATTTAAGAAACTTTCAAAATCAAAAGGCAAAAACTAATTCTGATTTATTGAAAGATTCTGACAATTTTTTTGGTGTTTCCAATGGCTACAATGTTGAAAAACTAAAAGAATTGATTTTTGAAGTTCTTGGTGGCTCCCCTTTTTCTGCTTTGGAAAAATCTGAATGCAAAGAAAAACTTTATAAAAATTGCTGCCTTGTGGGCATTAGCAATTTTGGAGAAACTTTTTTACATTCTTCAACTGTTCAAGACAGTTCTTTTTTATTAAAAGCTGGTTTTGACACAAACTTAAACCTTGTTGAAATTACAAGTTCGCCATTTCCACTTTTTCATACAAACGATATGAGTTTTGTAATAAAAAAAGAAATGATTGAATATGCAATTTTAACAGTAAAAGACAAAGATGCCAATTTGATGGCACAGCGTTTAGTAAATTGCGGAATAAAAGGAATTGTGAACATGACAAATGTTATTTTGTCTGTTCCACAAAATGTAAAAGTAATTAATTTATCGGTTGTAAATTCTTTAATGGAACTTTCAATTGATGTTTAAAAAATATATTTAAAGAGGTTATTTGTATGGCTAGAGTTTGGAATTTTAGTGCTGGTCCTTCTTGTTTACCAGAAGAAGTTTTAAAAGAATGTGCTGCAGAAATGATGGATTATAACGGAACTGGTCAGTCTGTTATGGAAATGAGTCACCGTTCGTCGGCTTATGAACCAATTATTCAGGATGCAGAAGCTATGATTCGTAAACTTATGAATGTTCCTGAAAATTATAAAATTTTATTTGTTCAAGGTGGTGGTTCAACTCAGTTTGCAATGGTTGCTCAAAACCTTGGTATTAAAACTGGAAAAGCTGCTTACATTGAAACTGGTGTTTGGGCTAAAAAAGCTGCTCAGGAAGCTGCAAAACTTGGTGTTGAAGTTACTACAATTGCTTCTTCAAAAGATAAAAATTATTCATATATTCCTAAAGTTGAAAAAATTGAAGGAGACTACGATTACGCTTACATTTGTTTGAATAACACAATTATGGGAACTCACTACGAATATCTTCCAGAAACAGGAGACATTCCATTGGTAGCTGATATTTCTTCTTGTGTTTTAAGTGAACCTTTAGATGTAAGCAAATTTGGACTTTTGTTTGCTGGTGCTCAAAAGAACTTGGCTCCTGCGGGGGTAACTTTAGTAATTATTCGTGAAGATTTGATTACAGATAGTCCACGCAAAGACACACCAACTATGCTTATGTACAAAACTCACGCAGAAAATGACAGTATGTACAACACTCCTCCTTGTTACACAATTTACGTACTTGGAAAAGTGCTTCACTGGATTGAAAAAAATGGTGGAGCAGAAGGAATGCTTAAACGCAACCAAGAAAAAGCTGATTATCTTTACAACTATCTTGATAATTCTGATTTCTATCGTGCAACAGCAGAAAAAGGAAGCCGTTCTTTAATGAATGTTCCTTTCTTAACAAAATATTCAACTGGTGCAGAAGACGAAGAAAGTGTTGCAAAAGAAAAAGCTATCAATTCAAAATTTGTAAAAGAAGCAGAAGCTGCTGGATTTATGAACTTAAAAGGTCACCGCTTAGTTGGTGGTATGCGTGCAAGTATTTACAACGCAATGAGCCTTGAAGGTGTAAAAGCATTAGTAGACTTTATGGAAAAATTTGCTAAAGAAAATTAATGTCGGTAAAGATTTAATTCTTAAGTGAACATTTTTTGCCCGACATTTTAAGTTTTGCAGAGCAAAACTTAGTAAAAATTGCAATCTATTAAATTCTGGATTGCCACGACCTAAAGGTCTCGCAATGACAACAGTTGTACAATGCTAAACACCGCGACACAACAAGCCATTGCAAGGAGCGAAGCGTTTTTTCGTCATTGCGAGGAGCGAAGCGACGTGGCAATCTAAAAAATATAACAAGGATTAATATTATGTATAAAATTCAAACATTAAATAAAATTGCTG
>JAGARY010000179.1 GCA_017622055.1 Treponema sp.
ATCATGAACGTTATGATGGTTCTGGTTATGCAAATGGGTTAAAAGGCAAAGAAATTCCAATAAATGCAAGAATTATTGGTTTGGCAGATGCTTTTGATGCTATGACTGCGAATCGTGTTTATAGAAAAAAATTAGACATTAATATTGTTATTGAAGAACTAAAGAAAGGAAAAGGTTCTCAATTTGATCCAGAACTTGTTGATATTTTGTTAAATCTTATAGATTCCTCTGAAATAGATATAAGTAAAATATATAATAATATTGAAAAGGAAACTAAATAAGGAATAATTATGAAGAAGAAATATATAATAACAGTCATTACTTCAATTCTTATGGTTGTCCTTATTGCTGGAATTCAAAAAATTATTTTAGAAAAAAAAGAAAGCCGTTTTGTAAGAGTTGGGGCTTTGTATGTAGGAGATTCAAGTAATACATATACTGGAAACTTTATTAAAGCTCAAAAAGCAATTGAAAAAAAATTTGGTAATCAAGTTGAATTTATACCAATGTTTAATGTTTTAGAAGGAAATTGTGAAAATAGTTTACAAATTCTTGTAGATAAAAAATGTGACATTATTTTTACAACAAGTTATGGTTATGGTGGTATGGCAAAAGAATTTGCAAAAAAATATCCTAATATTCAGTTTTGTCATGCAACAGGAGATAATGCAAATATAGAACCTTTTGTTCCTAATTATCACACTTTTATGGGGCGCATTTATGAAGGAAGATACACGGCTGGTGTTGTTGCTGGGTTAAAATTGCAAGAATTAATTGATAAAGGGCAAATAAAAAAAGAAGATGCCTTAATTGGCTATGTTGGTGCTTTTCCTTATGCAGAAGTTATATCTGGTTTTACAGCATTTTTCTTGGGAGTCCAATCTGTTGTTCCTAGTTCAAAAATGATTGTAAAATATACAAATTCTTGGACAGATTTTGTAAAAGAAAAAAATTGTACAAAAGAATTAATAGATCAAGGTTGTATTGTTATTTCTCAGCATTCAGATACAGCCGGTCCTGCAACAGCTTGTGAAGAAACTGATAGTACAAAAAATGTATTCTTAGTAAGTTATAATCAAAGTATGGCAGATGTTGCTCCAACAACATATCTAATTGGTTCAAAAATAAATTGGACTCCTTATATGGTTGGTGCTGTAGAAGCTGTCTTAAATAACAAATCTATTGAAAAAAATGTTGATGCAGTATTTTTTAAAAATGATGCTTGTGCTGGTTTTGATAAAAACTGGGTTGAAATACTAGAATTAAATACTATAGTTGCAGCTGATGGTACAAAAGAAAATATTGAAAAAATAAAAAAACAAATTAGTAAAGGTGAAATAGATGTTTTTAAAGGTGATTTTATTGGGGTAAATCCAGAAAATCCTCTTGATACAATAAATTTAAATGTGCCATATAAAGAAAATTCATTTAGTTCAGCCCCTTCTTTTTCATATATATTAAAAGATAAAATCATTGTGCAATAAAAGTTTTGTTTTATTTTTTTTTTGATAAGGGTAGGGCAACCCGTTTATAAGCATAAGGCTGTTTCCTATGACCTAAACCCATTACTTTTGTACAGTTTCTGTTTTTAATGATTTTCTATTTTAATTTTTAATTCAAAATAACTTTTTTTTATAAAAATTTTACATATTTATTATTTACTTTTTCTTGCAATTTGATATATTTCTGTTATTCCTAATTATTTTTGGTGAAAAACTAAATAATAAAAGAGGAATGATTGATTTATTTTTTTTCATTTCGGAGGATATTATGAAAAAATTAAAAGGACTTTTTGCTGCACTTATTATGCTTTGTTCAACATCTGTTTTTGCAGGAGATTTTGACTGGTCTCAATGTTGGTGTAATTATGGTGGTGGAATTGAAAAAGGAGACATGATTGTAGACGTTGCAGTTGGTCTTAATGAAGGTTTCTTTACTGCATTTAATGGTGGTTGGGGAATTCCTTATGTTCACGCATCTTTTGATGTTGCAGTTCCAATTTGGAAACTTCCATTTACATTTGGTGGTTCAGTTGGTGCAAACATTTCTGGTTGGGATTCTTATGTAAGTACATATATGAATGTTGCTGCACAAGTAAAATATCATATAATGTTACCTGTTGAAAATCTTGATGTATATGCAGGAGTTCGCTTAGGTGCTAATCTTGCTTTCTCTAATGCATGGGATCCTTCTTTTGGATTCTATGGGGATGGATTCCTTGGTGCACACTATTTCTTAAACGACAACTTCGGCTTTGTTGCTGAATTTGGTTATCCAGTTTGGTTAAAAGCTGGTATTTCTTTAAAATTCTAGTTTAGAAATTAGTTGAATTTATTTTGAAAACTGATTTGTTGTAAATCAAATATTTTTAAGTTTGATTTGTTGCGAATCAGTTTTTTTTATTTAGGGTTTATTACAAATCCTAAAAACGGACGAGTCAAGGCCTTGAGCAAAGCGTGCCTTGACCGGACGTATTTTAAATTAAATAATTATTGACAAAAAAATAAAATGAAATTATTTTAATACTGTAAACATTACAAAAATGTTATGAGTACAAAAAATATGTTTGTGATAGAAAGAAATAAGCTTGCATACTAGCGTGCAAATTATTTTTGTATCTTGAAGAAACCTGTTTATTGTATTATAGTAAAGGTGCCGATAGGAAAGTTTTTCCAGCTTTTTTCAAAATCATGAAGGAGTTTGAAGGAGCGTCGGTAAATTTAATATCTGAGGGAATCATAAAGGAGTCCCAAAGAAAAAGAGGTTTATATTATGGATATGAGACCAGAATGGGAAGGATTTAATCCTGACGGTTTATGGACAAGTGAAGTTAACGTTCGTGACTTTATTCAAGCTAACTACACACAGTATGATGGTGACGAATCTTTCTTAGCAGGACCTACTACTGCAACACAAAAGTTATTTGATGAACTTCAAAAGTTACAGAAAGCAGAATATACAAAGAAGTCTGTTGGTTTAGACGGAAAAGAAAGAAACGGTGTTCTTGATATGGACACAGATGTAATTACAAGTTTAACTTCTCACGCTGCAGGATACATTTGTCCTGAAGGTAAAGAATTAGAACAAGTAGTTGGTCTTCAAACAGACAAACCATTAAAAAGAGCGTTCATGCCTTATGGTGGTATTAAAATGGCTGAACAAGCTTGTGAAATGTACGGATACAAACCAAATCCAGAAATTCACAAAATCTTTACAGAAAACCACAAAACACACTCAGACGCTGTATTTGATGTTTACACTCCAGAAATTCGTAAAGCACGTAAAGCACACATCTTAACAGGTTTGCCAGATACATACGGACGTGGACGTATTGTTGGTGACTATCGTCGTGTTGCTCTTTACGGTATTGATTACTTAATTGAACAAAAAGAACAAGACAGATTAAACTGCGGAAACGGAACAATGGTAGAAGATGTTATCCGTCTTCGTGAAGAAATTGCAGAACAAATCAAAGCTCTCAAAGGAATGAAAGCTATGGCTGCTCTTTATGGATTTGATATTTCAAAACCAGCTACAACAGCTAAAGAAGCATTCCAATGGTTATACTTTGGTTACCTTGCTGCAATCAAAACACAAAACGGTGCAGCTATGTCTGTAGGACGTATTTCTACATTTTTGGACATCTACATTGAACGTGACCTTAAAAAAGGTATCTTAACAGAAGAAAAAGCTCAGGAATTAGTTGACCACATGGTTATGAAATTCCGTATGGTTCGCTTCGCACGTATTGAATCTTACAACCAATTGTTCTCTGGTGACCCAATTTGGGCTACATTGGAAGTAGGTGGACTTGGACAAGATGGTCGTTCACAAGTAACAAAGAACGATTACCGTTTCCTCCACACATTGGAAAACATGGGATCTTCTCCAGAACCAAACATGACAGTACTTTACTCAAAACGTCTTCCAGACAATTTCCGTAAATATGCTGCAAAAATCTCTATTGATACATCATCTATCCAATACGAAAATGATGACATCATGAGACCAATCTGGGGTGATGACTATTCAATTTGTTGTTGTGTATCTGCAACTCAAACTGGTAAAGAATTACAATTCTTCGGTGCTCGTGCTAACCTTGCTAAAGCATTACTTTACGCTATCAACGGTGGTAAAGATGAAGGTTGTGGTCTTACACCTTATGCACAAATTGGACCAGAATTACAACCAATCACTTCTGAATACCTTGATTATGATGAAGTTATTAGAAAATACGATTACATGCTCGAATGGTTATGTGACTTGTATGTAAATACATTGAACTTAATCCACTACATGCATGATAAATATTACTATGAAGCTGCTGAACTTGCACTTATTGATACAGATGTTCGTCGTACATTTGCAACAGGTATTGCAGGATTCTCTCACGTTGTAGACTCACTTTCTGCTATTAAATATGCAAAGGTTAAAGTTATTCGTGATGAAAAAGGTTTAGCTTGTGACTTCAAACCAGAAGGAGACTTCCCACGCTACGGTCAAGATGATGACAGAGCTGACGATATTGCTGTATGGTTACTTAAAACATTTATGTCAAAAATTAAGAAACACCCAACATACCGCAACGCAGAACCAACAACATCTATCCTTACAATCACTTCTAACGTTGTTTACGGACACGCTACAGGTGCATTGCCAAACGGACGTCCTGCTGGTGCTCCATTCTCTCCTGGTGCTTCTCCATCTTACGGTGCAGAAACAAAAGGTTTGATTAAATCTTTGAACTCTGTTGCTAAAGTTCCTTACAAATATTCTTTGGACGGAATTTCAAATACACAGACAATCAACCCATCTGCTTTGGGACATGACAAAGATGAACAAATTGGTAACTTGGTAAACATCTTAGACGGTTACTTCTCAAAAGGTTCACACCACTTGAACGTAAACGTATTCGGTGTTGAAAAACTTAAAGATTGTCAAGCTCACCCAGAAAAACCTGAATATGCAAACTTTACAGTTCGTGTATCTGGATACGCTGTTCGCTTCATCAATCTTACAAAACAACAACAAGACGACGTTATTGCTCGTACTTGTCACGCAAGCCTCTAATCAAATTAGTTAAAGCTTGTTAAGATTTCCTCTTGTAGTTTTCTGCAAGGGGATTTTTTTATCCTCTAAAGTTATTCTCTGTTAGAATCTTGTTAAATTTTCTAATAATCAATGACATTTTTTATTAAAAACGTTATATTTCTAACATTATGTTATTAGCACAAATTTTATCTGTTTTAATTTTTGTGGTAATGTTCACACTTATAATTTTTGAAAAATTTGAGCGTCATCACATTACTTTAGTTTGTGGGGTGCTTACCCTTGTCTTTGTTTTTGGCATCGGCCTGCACAGTTTTGAAGCTGTAAAAGAAACTTTAAGCTTTCACAGTATTTTTGTAAAAGAGTTTTGGTTCACAGGTGGGGCTTCACACGAAACTTCAACTGGAATCAACTGGGCAACCATTTTCTTTATTCTTGGAATGATGGTTATGGTTGAAGGTATGGCTCGCGTTGGATTTTTCCGATGGCTTTGTATGCGACTTGCAAAAATGGTAAATTACAAAGTAAAAGCAATTTTTATTGTTTTTATGATTATGTCTGCTATTTTAGCAATGTTCATCGATAGTATTACTGTAATTTTGTTCCTTGCTACAGTTACAATTGAACTTTCAACTTTATTAAAATTTAATCCACTTCCTATGATTTTGTCAGAAATCTTCTGTGCAAATCTTGGTGGTTCTGCAACAATGAGTGGCGACCCTCCAAACATTATCATTGGAACTTCTTTTGGTTATTCTTTTACAGATTTCATTTGTAATACAGGGGTAATTGCAGGAATTTCTTTGATTTTTACTTTGGTGTTCTTTTACGTTGCTTACAGAAAAGAATTAAAAGTTTCTCAAACTGTTGATGTTTCAACATTCCCAACACCAGAATCTGCCATTACAGATAAAAGAGGATTTGTTTTTTCAACTATAATTTTTATTACATCAATCATTTTGCTTGTAACTCATGCAAATACAGGTTTTTCTGTTGCTACAATTGGAGTTTTTATTGCAGTTGTAACATTATTGTGTGCTCCAAAACATATTGTAGAAATTCTTAAAAAAGTTGATTACAAAACATTGCTTTTCTTTGTAGGGCTGTTTATTGTAGTCGGAGGTCTGGAGGAAACCGGTATCCTTGAAATGGTGGCCCGCCTGATTGGTAAGATCA
>JAGARY010000180.1 GCA_017622055.1 Treponema sp.
GACGTAAGAGTTTACATTGACCAAGACACAGTAAATATTTTGCTAGATCTTTCTGGTCTTCCACTTCACAAACGCGGATACAGAACAGACGGCGGAATTGCCCCATTAAGAGAAACAACTGCAGCAATTTTACTTCAAGAAATGCTTTGGCGCAGAAAAACTCCATTACACGACCCATTTTGCGGTTCAGGAACAATTGCAATAGAAGCAACACTTTACGCATTCAATGTAGCCCCTGGATTTGGAAGACAATTTGGCATAGAAAACCTTCCAATTTTTAATGCAGACAGAGCAAAACAAATCATACAAGAAGAAGCAGCAAAAATTCGTCCAGATGTTGAAGTTAGAATCACAGGTTCCGACATTGACCCAAAAGCGGTAGCTCGTGCAAAACAAAACGCAGAACACGCTTGCGTTATGGCAGGACGTGCATTACACTTAATTGGAAAAAGCTCTCACATCCAACGCCCAGACTTCATCCAAGCAGATTTTTCTTCACTCCAAGCTCCATACCCAGAAGGCTTATTACTTTGTAATCCACCTTACGGCGAAAGACTTGGAACAGAAGAAGAAGCTCAAGAATTATACAGCCAAATGAGCAACTTAAAATACGATTTTCCAAACTGGGACATTGGCGTAATTACATCAGCGCAAAACTTTGAATCTAGCTTTAAGCACCAAACTTCATCAGTAAAAACAATAAAAACTGGAAACTTAGACACAAAATTTTATATTTATAAATCAAAAAAGGCATAATATGGCAATAGTAGTAGAACACGAAAAAAGAAAACACGAAATTCTCCAAAAAGCATTAGATGTATTTATCAACGAAGGTTATGAAGACGCAACATACCAAAAAATTGCAGATAAATGTGGCATCACAAGAACAACCCTTTACATCTATTTTAAAAACAAACAAGAAATTTTTGGTTTTAGCATCAAACAATTACTAACAGAAATTGAAACTTCACTATTAGGAATATTAGAAACTCCAGAACTGTCAAACGAACAAATTTTACGAAAAGTAATGGAAACATTAATAGACATTTCCCTACAAAACGCAAAATTATTTGAAGTTCTGCTACCTTATTTAATCCAAATGAAACAAGTAGGGAAAGACCCTAATTTAAGTGTAAAACGCCGTGTCTTAAGAGTTCGCCACCTATTAAGTTCATTGCTAATCCAAGGCGTAAATGCAAAAGAATTCAAAAATATCAACATTCACGCAACAGGCGAACTACTCTACGGACTCATAGAATCTTCAATTTTTAGAATTTCAGTTTTAAATCAAAAAGACGGGACAGAAATTAAAAAAGCATTAAACGTAGCAATTGACGGAATTTTGGCCTAGCCCAAACACCAACTCGCGTTCCACAGCTCGGTAACCCTCGGCCTCCTCAGAGCCAATAAATTGGCTCTTGCGGTGGCCCGCTTCGCGGCTGTTCCATGCTCGAGGCAGCTTCCAACTACTAATCCATTCCTTAGAATTTTGCTTTTCTTAAACGAACTTGTTCAATGTCTTCACAGAACAATTGGCGCAAGTCATTTAATCCAAGAGCCATCAAAGCCATACGGTCAATACCAATTCCCCAAGCAAGAACAGGACAATCAACTCCCATAGCTTTTGTAACTTCTGGACGGAAAATTCCCGAACCACCAAGTTCAAACCAACCTAAAACTGGGTGTTTAATGTGAACTTCAATTGAAGGTTCTGTAAATGGGAAATATCCAGGAACATATTTAACTTCTGTAGCACCGGCAATTTCAACAGCAAACATTTCAAGCATACCCAAAAGATCACGCAAAGTAACATCATTACCAGCAATAATCCCTTCTGTTTGATAAAAGTCTGAAAGGTGTGTTGCGTCAACTTTGTCATAACGGAAACATCTTGCAATACCAAAATATTTTCCAGGAATTTCTGCTTTATGAAGTTGGTGAGCAGACAAAACTGTTCCCTGACTTCTTAAAATTAAACGACGTGTAAATTCATTATCAAAACAATAGTTCCATCCACGGCTACCAGTGTTTCCACCGTTTTCGTGAACAGCTTTTACATTACTCAAATATGGTTCTTCAATTGATTTTGCGTGTGTAGGATTTTTCAAACGGTAAACGTCATGAATATCGCGAGCCGCATGGAACTGAGGCATAAACAACGCATCACCATTCCAGAATTCTGTTTCTACAAGAGGACCATCAAATTCTTGGAAACCTAAAGAAGTAAGTTTATCTTTTACAGATTCAAGGAACTGAACATAAGGATTTGTTCTTCCCGGAATAATTCTTGCAGGAGGAATTGCAATGTTGTATCCACGGAATGTTCCGTTTTTCCATTCTCCACTTGCAAGCATTTTTGGTGTAATTTCACCAATTTCGTTTCCTGTAATTCCAGCTTTTTTAAGTTCTTCTGCAACTTCAGCAGCACATGCTTCCAATTGGAAATATACAGTTTCTCTTTCAATCATTTTGAATGGAGCATCTGTAGCACCACGTTTTTTTGCAAGCCCATTCATTGCTTCAACTTCTGTAGCAGACAAATCATCTTTATTTAATAATCCGTTTTCTGCACCACAAGCTTTTTTAAGCAAATCAGAAGTAACAGTAATTCTTTCTGGTAAAGCTGCCCCTGTATATTCAACTTTCTTTTCTGCATTCATTTTAAGAACGCCTTCTTTTACCAATGGACCAAATGCAGAACCAACATCTTTTTGTTCAAGTCCAAGACCTGCTGCAACTTCTGGCATAAGTTTTGCACCATTATCTTTTAAGTAAGAAACCATGCGTTCTTCAACAGTTCCAGTTTCTGAAAGTGCTTTACCCATTTCTGTAATTTCATAATATGTATGTGGAACACGCTTTGTTTCTTTTAACAATTCTTTACCACCAAGCCAAGAAAACGCTTGGTTAGCATGTCCTTCTTTGTAATCTAATTCTTTTTGAAGTTTTTCTGATGTAAGTTCATCTTTACTTGAATAATTTAATAAAACTTTAATTTCAAGTGGGTGAAGATTTTTGATAATGTTTTTAATATCCATTTTTTTTACCTTTTATATATAAAATCTTTTAGTAAATTTTTTATGATTAAAAAAAAATAGCCGGTCTTCCTTTTCAGAAAACACGGCTATATTCTACTATATTTTCAACAAAATAAAAATACCTTATTTAACAAATTTTACATGAGAAATATACTGTGCTTTTCTTTGACCTCTATCGTCTTTGAAAAATCTTTCTCTATCTGGTTTTAAATAATTATACGAACGATAATATGAAAAAATCTTTTTATCTGTATCATCATCTTCATAATGATAATCTTTATCTGCACTAAAACGTGTTTGGAAATCTTGTAAACAAGCCAAAACAGTATTCATTGCTTCACCTCTATCGTAAGTAACATGGAGAGTTGTGTAATAAATACGAACTTCATCATACAATGGGAAATATTCAATTCTAACATCGGCATTTCTGTCTGTTGTATGTTGTTCTTCTGGAATAATTACTTCCAATTTTGTTTTTTCTGAATCAAATTTTCCTTCATTTAGAATATCTTCAACATCTGCCATTGGTTGTGCAAACATTCCGAATACAAGCCCAAAAGCAAAAACAACACTTGCAATCAATTTTTTCATATATTGAAACCCCTCATAGTTAAAACACTGTATAATAAAGTATTGTACCACATTCCAAGAAAAAATCAAGTTTTATTGTATATTTCCCAGCATCAATTCCTAACAATGGTTGCTTTCGAATTAGCACAGAACCTGTAATTTCTTTTGGTTTATTTTTTATTTGCCCTCTATAATGTTCCCGAACCGCTTTTTTTACTGCATCTTTTGTTGCTTCCACAATACCATCAAATCCCAAAGAAATACTTCCAAAACCTTGCCCCTGTATCGTTGGATTTTGTATTGAAGCCCACAAATTATAATTTTGAATTTGCATTGGGGTTCTTGTGTATTCACACCAACAATTTAATCTATTATCTTGAATCCAAGGTGATGAATATTTTATTCCAATTAATTCTTTATCAGAAACTTTCTTTTCAGTTAACTCAAAATACTCTTCAACATTTCTGGCAGCATCTGAAGGTGTATAAACAAAATCCCACCCATAAACCATTCCAGAAATCAAAAACGGTGCAACTTCTCTAATTTTTTTTATTGAATATGATTCTGCCTCAATTTCTGAATCTTGCAATAGTTCAGGATAAGCATCAAGTTCTGCCCACAAAGGAATTCTAATGTGTTCAACAACTGATGGAGTTTGTGAAAAAAGAGGAAAAAATAAAAAAATCAGAAGAAAGATTACTTGTAAGCGTTTTTCCATATTTTAATTGGATGAATTCCCATTCTTATTACAAAATACAACCATGCAGTTAGAAAACCAAATAGATGTGTAAAATGCGCAACATTCGAAACTGTAAAAAATTGACTTCCTAATTCAATAATTGTATAAATCAACACTAAAATTGGAGCAGGAATTGGTATAATTCCCCACACAAAAAATGTTGATCTAGGATATAAAACAGCGTATGCAAACAAAATTGAATATACAACTCCGCTGGCACCAATCAAACTGGCATTTTGCCCCGTAAAATAATAATATC
>JAGARY010000181.1 GCA_017622055.1 Treponema sp.
GAGAGAAAATACGTCCGGTCAAGGCACGCTTTGCTCAAGGCCTTGACTCGGCCGTTTTTAGGGTTTGTATTAAACCCTAAATCAAAATCGGCAAAAAAGCCAGAATCAACAAATGAATTCAGAGGTCCTCAAAAGAAAAATAAAGAAAAGAAGGGGAGTCGTCTTTTTTCAAAAATTGTTTTACGAGTTGTGACTATTTTATTTCTAGCTGCAATTTTGTGTGGTGGATTATTTTTTGCTTATAAAAAATTAACAACTGTAAAAAAAGAAATTAATTATGCAATGGTTTCAAAACAACTAAGTTATTGTCAGGAATTTGTTTCTGCAAAATATAGATATAGTGATATTATTTCTTTAAAAAAATCTGCTGGATTTTTAAAAAGTTATAGCATTGTAAAATATTCGGGAATAATTAGAGTAGGAATTTTTGATTTTACAGAAATTACTTATGATATTTCCCTCGATGGAACAAAACTTGTTATTCATGTACCAAAAACAGAAATCCTTGGAAACGAAATTACAAAACAAGAAGTTTTTGATGAAAAACAAAGTATTTTTGTTCCAATTACAACTCAAGAAATTTTTGACGAAATTGAAAAAGCAAAATTTGAGGCTGCTGAAGAAATGATTGCAGAAGGAATTTTGGAAGAATCTTGGGAATACACTTGCCAAATCATAAAACAATTTATGCTTTCTCTTGGTTTTGAAGAAATCGAAATACGTACGGTCAAGGCACGCTTTGCTCAAGGCCTTGACTCGTCCGTTTTTAGGGTTTGTAATAAACCCTAAATAAAATAAATTTGTATTTTATTTGTTAAAAGTGTTGTTTATTTCTTTTACTGCTTCAAAAAGTTCAGAAACGGCTTCTTTTGTTGTTGTTGGGCCAAAACTAAACCTTACTGATGTTTCTCTAAGTTTGGAATCTACATGCATTGCTTCCAAAACTGGACGACTGTTTTTTGTAGAAGAGCAGGCGCTTCCTGTGGAAATGTAAAATCCTTTTGAATCTAAGGCTCTAAGCATTACGTTTCCTGGAATGTTATTAAAAGCAACTTGCAACACATAAGGTGAAAATAATTCAGATTTTTCAACTCTTGTTGGTGGAATGATTGTACATCCTTTTAAAGTTTGCAAATTATTTATAAATTCATTTGTAATTTCTTTTTGTGTTGAATTATCTTTGTTATAATATTTTTCTAAAACTTTTGAAATTGCAACTGCACCAAAAAGGTTTTCCGTTCCACTTCTAATTCCTTTTTCTTGGCCACCACCCCTTAAAAAAGCTTCAATTGGATTCTCCAAATATAAAACTCCAATTCCTCTTGGGCCACAAATTTTATGAGCACTAAAAGAAGCACTATCAATTCCTTTGTAATTTATGTTTAATTGAATTTTTCCTGCGGCTTGTACACAATCAACATGGAATTTTGGCTTTCTTTTTCCTTCTGCCCATTTTGTAATTGTATCTGCAATTTGGTAAATTGGTTGAATTGAACCTGTTTCGTTATTTACTGCCATAACACAAACTAGCATTGTGTCATTTGTTAATAATTGTTCAACAGCTTCGGGTGTAATAATTCCGTCTTTTTTTGAAGGAATTGAAACAATTTTCCATCCACATTTTGTTAAAGCTTGGGCTTGTTCTCTAATTGCTGGATGTTCAATTGAACTAATTAAAATTGTTCCAGTAGAAGGTTTGTTTAATTGAGAAAGAATTGGAATGTGGTTGCTTTCTGTTCCACCAGAAGTAAAAAATATATTTTGAGCTTTTACATTTAATGTTTTTGCAACAGATTCCCTTGCTTTGTCTAAAGTTTCTTTTGCTTTTTTTCCTGCCAAGTGAACGCTAGAAGGATTTGCCCAATTTTGAATTGAACATTCTAGAGAATCTCGTAAAATATCTTCATCAACTGGGCTTGTGGCTGCCCAGTCAAAATAGTGGTTTTTATTAACAATCTGATTTGTCATAATTCTATAGAAAAATGAAAATTATTTTAGAACAGCCAAAATATCTTTATCATCAGCTTCTTCAATAACAATTTCACCAATTCCTTTTGGAACAACTAATCTTACTGAATCGTTTAAGTTCTTTTTATCTTTGTGCATTACCGAAAGAAATCTTTCACCAATTCCGCCACCTTTTACAATTGCAGGAACTGGATCTGTGTCCCAATTATATAATTTTAAAACATCAATAATTCTGTTATAAAATGCTTCTCTACAATATTCTTTTTTGAAACTATAAGTAATTGCTCGTCCAATTCCCCAAGCAACCGCTTCGCCGTGAGTAATTGCACCTAATCCCATAATTGATTCATAAGCGTGAGCAAAAGTGTGACCTAAGTTCAAATATGCACGAATATTTTTTTCTGTAAAGTCTTTTTCCACAACATTTGCTTTTTCTTTTACAGAAAGTGTGATGATTTCTTTTAAGATTTTTGAATCTCTTGCTTTAATTTTTTCGCTTTCTTTTTCATAATATTCGAATAAAGTTTCATTAAACAAAATTCCAGTTTTAAGAGCTTCTGCTAATCCTGAATAATATTGATTTTCTGGAAGATATTGAATGAATTCTGTAAAATAATATATTTTTTGTGCTGGGAAGAATGTTCCAATCATGTTTTTGTAATTTCAAAATCACAACCAGATTTTCCACCAACTGCGGCATCTACCATTGATAAAAGTGTAGTTGGCACAAATTGAACAGCGGCACCTCGTTTAAAAATTGAAGCGGCAAAAGCTGTAATATCACAAATAACGCCACCTCCAATTCCAACAAATAAATCGTTTCTAGAAAATCCTTCATCAATTGCTTTTTGAATGATAGATAAAACACTTTCAATTGTTTTGTATGGTTCTCCTGAGCCTAAAATCAACAAAATGTCATTTCCACAAACGTCAAAGTCAAATTTTGAAACAAAGTTTTGCATACAATCTAAGCTTGCAACTGTTGCGTCTGTTACAAAGAATCTTCTTTGTTCACTTTCACCTGGCTTATAGATTTTTGTAATGTCTGGAGTTCCTTCAAAAAAGAAGATTTCAGATTTGTCTGTTCCTGAATAAATCGCTGGATAATTCACATTAAAAGTATCGTTATTCATAATGGGAAATATTCTAACAGAATCAATAATTTTCGTCCATTGCTTTTAGTTCAGAAATATTTTTTTCTAATCTTTCAACTTCCCGATTAATTATTTTTTCGTAATTTAATTCACCAGTAAAGATTCGTTCCCGTTCATCTTCCCAAAATTGTAAATCTTCTATGTATAAAAATCTAAAAGTTGGGGCATTTGCTTTTTCATACCAAATTTTTGCTTCTTTCCAGTAGTATAATCCCGTTTTGTAACAACTTAATGCTTTTTCCATGTTAGAAAGATATTCTTCTTTCCAAGGGGCGTCGTAAAAATAAATGCATTTTTTGTCGTAAATGCGACCTAATCTTAAATGTTGTTCAATTAATTTAAGATTTATGTGCATTTGAAATAAATATCTGTATTTTTCCCATTCTTTTTCTGTTGTAATTTTTGCATCTGCATAAAGGGGATTACAAAAATCTGCTTCAACAGCTTTTTCAAGCCAATAAATGTTTTCCATACAGTCATCTGGGTATTGCTGATAATGAACGTGAAAAAGTTTGTACCAATCTTCTTTGTATTTGACCATGTAGGCATCTGCTTTTTGAAGAGGAATGAAAAATAAAACTAAAAAATTTAAAATTATTAAAAAATTCTTTTTCACCTTGAAATTATCGGAAAAAAAAACAGTTGCTTTACAAAAGATTTTTATTTAAGGTGATCAATAATATCTGCAAAAACTTCGTCAATTGATTTTGAAGCGTCAATCGTAATAATTTTCATGCCGCTTTCTTGTGATTTTTCTTGATATTCTTCAATTACTTCATCGTAAAGTTTTGCAATTTTTTTCTGAATATCAATTTTTTCGTAAATTTCTTTTTTACCGTTTCTTGAATCAACACGCTTTAATGAAACTTCAGGATCAATTTTAAAATAAAATAAATATTCTGGCAAAGGAAAAGGTGAGTTCAATAATCTTGGCAAATCTTTTCCACAAGAAACAGATTGATATGCTAAACTAGAAAAAAAGTATCTGTCGCTTACAACTGTTTTGCCATTCTTAATTAATTCTTCTACACCGCCTTTTCCATAAATGTGTTCACATCTGTCTGCGGCAAATAAATATGATGCAGTTTTTTCATCAACAGAAAATTCTCCACAAAGCATTCTTCTTAAAAATTTTCCAGTTTCGTTTGTTGTTGGTTCTGCAGTGGCAAAAAATCTTGAAGGATTTGACTCAACAAGTCTTTTAATTTGTGTAGAAGTGCCACTTCCATCAATACCTTCAAAAACAATAAAATTTTTAAAAATCATAATTTCCTCAAAGAATGTTTGTATTTTCTCTATAAATTATAGTATTTTTTTGATATAATACAAGACGTTATTTTTAATTAAATAAGTGTTTTTTTTATTGTTCGTTATAAATTAATGAAAAAGATTTTTACTAGCAAAATATATTATTTCTTTTTTATTATCCTCTTTTTGATTGGTATTGCAATTATTTTACCAGTTACAAAATCTTTTAAATTGTTCACTACAACTTCCGTAGAAAAAATCTCTGATTATTTGCAAGACACTGTTGGAATTTCAATTTCTTATGAATCATTTTCTCCTTCCATTTTGTCAAAATTGTCTTTAAAAAATGTTGCGGTTTTTAACGAAAAAAATGAACAAATTGGTTCCCTAAATTCTGTAAAATTGAATTATAAAATATTTAAAATTCTAAAAGGAGATTTTCAACAGGGAATTACAAGTGTTGTTTTTGACGGAATTAATTTAGACATAAAAAAAGTAGTGGAATTAATTCAAAATCAAACAAACAATAATCAAAATGATTCCAAAAAGGAAGTAAATTTTTCGCTACAAGAAATCAGAAAGTTTTTTCCTTACAAATGTTATTTTAATAATATTATTTTATTTTACAATGATGCAAAGTTTGACGCTTCTTTAAAGTTTAATAAAATTTCTTTAAATTCTGACTCTATTTCTGATTTTCTTGTTATAGATTTTTTTAGTAAACTTAATGTTGTTTTTAAAAATCAAAAAGAAGTTGAAAATAATATCCAGATTAATGGAGATATTGATTTTTCTGGTCGGGTTAAAAATGATTTTTCCGATGCAAATATGTATTTGACATTCTCAAATATTACAGACGGAAAAATTAATGTAAATCAAATTAATTTATATGCAGGTTATTCTTCAGATGTTTTGGAATTACGAACTGTACAATCAGTTATTCCAATAAATTTTAATTTGTTGCTAAATCTTTTAGATAAATCTTTAAAAGTAAGTTTACAAACCGAAAATCTACGTCCTTTAGAAGTCTTTTCTACAAACTATAAAAAATCTCAATTAGAAAAATATAAAAATATCTCTTTTACTTCTTTCTCAAATTTTTCTTACAATTTGAGTGATAATAAAATGGTTTACGATTCTGAAGGAAGAATAAATGTTCCAAAAGAAAGTCTTTATGATGGTTTTGATATTTCTTATTCGTTGGTAGGAAATGAAAAAAATATTTCTTTAAATTCTTTTGAACTTTCTGGTCAAAATTGTCAAGGGAATATTCAAGCTGAATACAATTTTGACAAAATGCAACTTTACGGAATGGCAAATATTCCTTTTGTAAAATTGCCAAATGGAAAATTAATTTCTACTGAATTATTTTTTGATCCTTTAGACGAAGGTTTTATGGTTTTTGCTCCCCAAATTTTTATTGGAGATAAAAGTCTTACTGCTTTGCAATTTAATTTTATTCCACAGAAAAAATCTTCAACTTATGATTTTACATTCGAAGTATCTGATTATTCCCACTTAGAAGAAGATGAACCTGGTGTAATAAGATTAAGTGGAAGTTTTTTGGAAAAATCAAAATATGTTCAAGCAAATGCAAGTATTACTACTACTTTTGTAGATAGTATAGCAGAATTTGTTTTTGAATTTATGAATGAATCTGAAGTTGAAAATTTTAAAAATATAATTCCTTCTTTAAATCCTTATATGATTTCTGGGGATATATATTTTTCTACAGATTTTAATTCTTTTTCTTATAACGTTCCTTATCTTGTTGCTGCTAATACAAAAGAAGAAAATCAAGTTGTAATGTTATCTGTAAATGGTAATGATGAATCTTTGCAAATTGATAATTTTTCATTAATTTTTAACAAAATTGCTTTTGAATGTGCAGCTACTTTGGAAACTCCAAATAAAAAAGACTTATTGTTTACTTTAGATTTAAAATCTGGTGCAGTTCCATATCATTTTTCTGGTTCAAAATCTGAAAATGTAGTTACTGTTTCTGGCGATTATGATTTTTTTGCCATGTTTGATTGGAGTAATATAAAATCAAAAGAACTTTCTGCAAGTTTAAGTTTTGAAGGTTTACCAATTGTCTTTGATGATTATTCTTTGCTTTTTACAACAAATGTTTTTGCAAATTACGATAGTTTAAATGGTCCTGTTGTAAATGTTTTGAATTTCGGGGCTGAACTTTCTAGTCATCAAAACAATCTAAATCCA